>JAKLIU010000151.1 GCA_022709445.1 Spirochaetota bacterium
AGACCATTCTTGAAAGGGAAGTCAGAGGGGCGATTGCCACCTTGCCCACGTCGTGCAGCATGGCCGCGAGCTTGAAGAGGTCCTTGTTCTTCTCGATGGTGGACTGGGGGATCTTGCGCTTGAAGGCCCAGCGCTCGTAGACCTCCAGGGCGTAGCCGGCGACCCGGTTGACGTGGGGGCCGGTCTCCTTCGGGTCGCGCAGCTCGGCCATGCGTATCATGCGCATGATCATGGATCGGGTCAGGTAGGCCCGCTGCAGGGCCACCGTCGCGTTGGCCGCGAAATGGGTGACCAGGGTCTCGTCGTCCGGCGTGAAGGGAATGACCTCCCCCCGCTCGTCCTTGGCGTTGATGATCTGGATGACTCCCAGGAGCACGTTGCTCTGGGTCTTGAGCGGCACGGTGAGCATGGAGACGCTCTTGTAGCCGGACTTCTCGTCGTACCAGGAGTTGTAGCTGTAGGGCGCGTCGCCGGGCAGGTCGTACACGTCGCGGATGTTCAGGAGCTCGCCGGTGGCGGCGACGTAGCCGGAGATGGTCTTCTCGTTGATGGCGATGGTGAAGTGCGGGTAGGCCTGCTTCTCGCCCGGGGGCAGGAGCTTCTTCAGCGTGTCGTTCTGGGCGAACTTGATGGAGATCGCGTCGCCTTCCTTCACGTAGATGGAACCGGCGTCGGCGTTGACCACGTGCCTGGCCTCCAGGAGCACGCGCTCCAGGAGCAGGTCATAGTCGCGGATCTTGTTCAGTTCCGAGTCTATCCTGAGAATGCGCTGCGCTTCTTCGTTGTCAACCGCCACCCGCGTGCCTCCGAGATCCATCCTTGTGCCGGCCGCCTGCCGATACAGGCGAAAACGCCCCTGTCACCACCCTGCAAGTATCGGCTTCCCCGCACCAGTATACGTTTTTTTTATGTACATGGCAAACAAGCCGTGGTATATTCTTGAATGAACATTCATTCTTCAATAATGCATCCCCGATGGAGGACGACCATGACGACAACGCTGGTGACCGGTGCGTTCGGCAACGTGGGCAGGAGCGTGATCGCCGCCCTCAGGGAGGAAGGCGGCGCCGTCAGGGCCTTCGAGTACCCGTCCCGCGCCAACCTGGCCCTGGCGCGGAGCCTGGGAACCGGGGTCGAGCTGGCCTGGGGCGACATCCGGGACCAGTCCGCCGTTGCGCGGGCGGTGGACGGCGCGGACGCGGTGATACACCTGGCGGCGGTGATACCGCCGGCCGCGGACGCCGACCCCGTCTTCGCCCGCTCGGTCAACGTGGGCGGCACCGCGGCCGTGATCGCGGCCGTCGCGGCCAGTCCCCGGAGGCCCCGCCTGGTGTTCTCGTCCTCGGTGGCGACCTACGGCGACCGCGTGAAGGACTGGTTCATCCGGGTGACCGATCCCCTGCGCCCCTGCGACGACGACGAGTACGCCAAGCAGAAGGTGGAGTGCGAGGCCCTGGTGCGCGCGAGCGGGCTGGACTGGGTGATCTGCCGCCTGTCCTACATAGTCTGGCGCAAGAAGCTGGCCATGGACGCGCTCATGTTCCGGATGCCCCTGGCCACCCGGCTGGAGGTCTGCCACACGGCGGACACCGGGCTGGCCCTGGCGCGGGCGGCCACCTGCGACGAGGCCGTGGGCGGGACCTTCAACATAGCCGGGGGCGAGAGCTGCCGGACCAGCTACCGGGGCTACCTGGACCGCATGCTGCGCATGTTCGGGCTGGGCGGGGCGGGCTTCCTGCCCGAGCGCGCCTTTTCCGGAAAGGGCTACCACTGCGGCTGGATGGACACCGGGGAGTCGCAGCGCCTGTTCCGCTTCCAGCGCCTGGGCCTGGACGACTACTACCGGGAGGTGGCCGCGGAGGCGCGCTCGCGCAAGCCCTGGATAGGCCTGGTCAGGCCCATGGCGCGGGCCTGGCTCCTCGCGCGCAGTCCTTATTTAAAAAACTCGGCGGAGTGCACATAAGATCGGCAAGTGTGTACCGGGGTGGCGCGCGGCGCGCGCAGTCCTTATTTGAAAAACTCAGTGGAGCCAGCCTGAGATCGGATTGCTGGTATTGGTATGGCGCGCGGCGCGCTGTTTGATTCAAAAAACTCGGCGGATCGGGTTCAGGAACGGAACGCTGTTGCCGTCGTGGCGCGCGGCGCGGCGTCAGGGCAGGAGCGAATCCAGCTCGCCGCTTTCCATGCGATAGGCGTTCTCGATCATGAGGCGTATGAAGGCCAGCACGTCCGACTCGTGCAGGGGCAGCCCCGCCAGCCGGGACAGGCGGATGGTGTCCAGGCTGCCCAGGAAGAAGACCGACAGCGCGGTCACCGCCTGGCGGGGCGAGAGCCGGATGGGCACCCCGCGCTCCACGGCCAGGTCCTGGAGCACGCCGGCTATGAGCACGGCCAGGCGCTCCAGCTTGGAGTTCAGGTCGGTGAAGCGCAGGCCCTCGGACAGGATGAGCGAGATGAGCTCGGTCTTCTGCAGCAGCGCGGGCAGGAAGCGGTTGATGATGATGTCCAGCCGGCCTGCCGGCCGCGGCTCGGCGGCGCAGGCAGCCGACAGTTCGTCGTGGAAGCCCGCCCAGCCTTCCTCTATGGCCGCCCTGATGATGGCGTCCTTGTTCTCGAAGTAGGTGTAGACCGAGCCGACGGGCAGGTCGATGCCCTTGACGATGTCCGACACGCTGGTGGCGTGGAAGCCCCGCTCGGCGAACAGCCTGGTGGCTTCCTCGAGGATGGCCGCGCGCTTGGACTCGTCCCGCTCCCTGGCCACCTCAGCCCTCCCGCCGCACGAACACGCCCCGCTCGAAGTCCTTGCGCACGTCGTCCCAGGGGAAGGCGCGGCCGTTCATGGCTACCCAGACGCCCGGGGGCAGGAGCCGCACGGCCATGAAGGCCGAGCCCAGGTTGAACAGCGCGTCGGAACCGGAGATCTTGTACGGGACCATGGCCCCGGTCAGCACGATGGTCTTGTCCAGGGCCTCCGGCCCCAGGAGCCGCGCGGTCTCCGGCATGCGGTCGGTACCGTGGGTTATGACGATGCGCCGCTCGGCGGCGGCGCGGCAGCGGTCCAGGATGCGCTCCCTGTGCTCGTCGGTCATCTGCAGGCTGTCGATCAGCTGGACAATCTCCATCCGCACCGGGTCGGTGACGCGTACCTGCTTGAGGATCTCCGGCAGCTGGGAATCGCGGAAGGTCAGCTCGCCCTTGATCTCGTCGTAGTGCTTGTCAAAGGTCCCGCCGGTCACGATCAGGCGGATGGGGTCGTCGTTCATGGATCGAGTATCCCTTTAATGGACGGTTTTGACAAGATCGGCGCGTCCGGCCATACTGGCCGGCATCATGATTCACGCCATCGACGGCCTCGAGCCGGACATTCATCCCAGCGCATTCGTGGCCTGGAACGCGGAGGTCGCCGGCGAGGCGACGCTGGCCGAGGACGCGTCCGTGTGGTTCGGCGCGACCATCCGGGCCGACGTGGGCAGGGCCGTGCTGGGCAGGCGCTCCAACCTGCAGGACGGGGCCGTGGTCCACGTGGACGAGGGCAAGCCCTGCCTCATCGGCGACGACGTGACCGTCGGCCACCGGGCGGTCCTGCACGGCTGCGTCATAGGCGACGGCTGCCTGGTGGGCATGGGGGCCATCGTGCTGGACGGGGCGACCATAGGCGCGGGTTCCGTGGTGGGTGCGGGCGCGCTGGTCACCCAGGGCAAGAGCTTCCCTCCCCGCTCCCTCGTCATCGGGAGCCCTGCCCGGTCCGTGGGCACGGTGGGCGACGATGACGCCGCCAGGCTCCTGGCCAACGCCGCCGAGTACGTGCGCCTGGCGGCCAGGGCCAAGACCTACCGCAGGATCGACCGGGACTAGCCGCCTGGCGGAAGGGCCGCCATCGGTTTTCCACAGCCTCCCGTGCGCGAGCCGGCGGAAGCGGGCCCTCAGGACCCTCCCTCGTCGTCCATTTCCACCGCCCGCAGCGGGGCGCGCCTGGCCAGCACCGCCAGCAGGTTCATCACCAGGGTGACCGGCCTGACGTAACGGCGGGCGCGCACCCGGGCGAACATGAGCACCGCGGCCAGGCGCAGGAGCGAGTCCGCCCCGAACAGGAGCTGGAGGCCGTGCATGTCCACGCCCAGGAAGCTGAAGCGCAGGCCCTGGAGGGCGGACGCGGCGGCCCCTCCGGCCAGCGAGCCCAGGAGCCCGCCCAGCCCGCCCAAGGCGTTCAGGAGGGCGAAGTAGCGCGAGTCGGCCCGCTCGGAGGTTTCCATGGGCAGGGTGAGCATGGTGAGGTTGACGGCGGCCCAGCCCACCCCGGACAGGATCACGTCCACGCCCAGGAGCACGGGCCAGAGGGGCTCGCCCATGAAGACCCAGAGCGCGGGCAGCATGGTCGCGACGGACAGGCCGACCATCAGCACGGACTTGTGCCCGGTCCGGTCCGCTACCCGGCCCCAGAGCCGGTAGCAGACCATGACCACGAGGTTCGCGGCGGTGACCGTGAAGCCCAGGAGGGTCCAGGAAAGGCCCAGGTTTTTCACCTGGTGGTAGGAGAAGAACGGGGCGGCCACCTGCACGGCCAGGTTCCACGAAAAGAAGGCGGCGGCCAGTCGCCTGTAGCCGGGATCCGCCGCCGGCGCCATGACGGAGGCCAGGGCCTGGCGCAGGGGCCGACCGGGCGCCGTCCCGTCGGCCGTTTCGCCGACTGCCGCGTCAGCGGGCTGCGGGCGCCGGTCCCTGATGCCCGTGGTGACCGCGATGGCGGCCGCGGTGCCCGCCATCCCCAGGGACACGATCAGGGCGACGTTCCAGGGTTCGGCCACCGCGTCCATGATCCACGAGTACAGCGGGACCGCCAGCACCGTCACCACGGCCAGCACCGCGTTGCGCCGCCCGAAAAAGCTGCCGCGGCGTTCCGGCCCGACCAGGTCGCGGCACATGATCTGCCAGACATTGCCCGCGAAGGCGTTGGCCGCCTGGCTCAGGCCGAAGGCCACGATGAACAGGGCGGCGCTGCGGTACCCGAGGAGGGCCGCGGCCACGGGAACCAGCCAGACCGCCCTGAGCGCGTTGAACAGGTTGAGCAGGCCGGGACGGTCAGGGGACCTGGCCACCAGGGGAGGGGCCAGGACCTGGACCATCTGGAAGACCATGGGGAAGGCCGCGGCCACGCCCAGCCACCAGGCGTCCAGTCCGAAGAACACGGCCACCGCGGTGAACAGCGCGCCCTGCGTCAGTATGAGGTAGGCCGACGAGGCGGCGCCCTCCAGGATCAGGATTCTCTCGTTCTTTTCCATGCGTCACCACCGCGCGAGATGACCGCGCGCGTTCCCACTATCCCGGCCGGCGGCGCGGCTGTCAACGGCGGCGCGCCGGCCCCGGGTGCGCCGCGTAGCGCGGGCTGCCGGGTGGTCGTGAGCTACGCCAATGCCCGGGGCGCGGCCGAGATCGTGCTGCCCGACACCTGGCGCGTGGCCCCGCTGCCGCGCCTGCTCGAGGAACTGCAGGCCA
>JAKLIU010000152.1 GCA_022709445.1 Spirochaetota bacterium
AAGGCGCTGTCGCCGAAGAGGGCGTCGTCGCTGGTCATCTTGCCGACCATTTTGCCGATGGGGCGCTCTACCCAGGCCAGGAGGTCGGCCTTGTAGGGCTCGAACTTGGCCAGGAAGGCGGGATCGGCGGCCACGCCCTTGAGCGGCTTGAGCTCTCCGGCGATGGTCTTGATCCAGGTCTTGGTTTCCTTGTTCCACTGCAGGGTCACTTCGACCACGGGCACCGACTGCGCGCCGGCCAGGCCGCCGTAGATCGGGACGATCTTGCCGGCGGGATCCTTCACGTCCACGGTCTTGGTCTTGGCGACGGCGTCCCAGCCCTTGCCGGACCAGCCGGAGTGGTCGTGGCCGACCAGGATGAAGTCGAAGCCGGCGACGCGCTCGGCGACCAGCTGGCTGGCGCTCTCGTTCCTGGGGGTCTCGGCGGTCTGCCCGCCGTAGGTCCAGTCCACGCCGGCGTGGAAGAGGCCGACGATCAGGTCCGGCTTCTCCTTCTCCTGGATGATGGGAATCCACTTCTTGGCGGTCTCGACCATGTCAGTGATGTCCAGGCCGGACCAGAAGGCGTAGGGCAGCTGCTCGGTGATCTTGGGCTCGGTGAGGCCCAGGATCGCGATCTTGACGCCCTGGCGGGTGACGATGGCGTAGGGCTTGAAGTAGGGCTCGCCGTTGTCCTCGCGCACGATGTTGGCGCAGATGAACGGCATCTGGAATTCCTTGACCAACTTGTCGTACACGGGGTGTCCGGCTTCTATGTCATGGTTGCCGGCGGTGACCACGTCGTACTGGAGGTAGTTGAGGGTCTCGGACCAGATGTGCGGGACGTCCGTCTTCTCGAAGTTGTAGTAGTAGACGGTCGGCTGGCCCTGGAGGCTGTCGCCGTCGTCCAGGAGCACCACTTCGCCCGCGGCGCGCTTTTCGGCGACCAGGGTGGCCACCTGGGCCATGGAGGTGTCCAGGGCCTTTCCGGTGATGAAGTCGTAGGGGAAGATGGCCCCGTGGATGTCCGTGGTCTCTATGAAGGTGATCTTGAGCGGGGTCTCGGCGAACTTCTCGAACGGGCTCGCGCACGAGGCGATCGCGAATACGAGGGCGATGGCGGCGAATGCCGACAGGATCGCCCTTGTGGTCTTGCGCATGTGTTCCTCCTCACGTTTTTGCGTCTCCATACGGAGCGCGCCCCGTTCCGGCGGGTGTCCGGGAACGGGACCCCCCGACAGGGAGGGGGGACACAGTATATACCCTCCGGGGCCGTATGAGGAAGAAAAAAAACATGCGCCGGACGATTCTCCCGCGGACGGGCCGGAGGGACTCAGGCCCTGCGTTCGGCCTTGAGCCAGGCGTTCACGGAGGAGGCTATTGCCCTGCGCTCCCGGTCGGACAGCGCCCGCCCGAAACGCAGGCTCCTGGTTCCCACTTCCAGCACCAGTTCCCGGTCGCGTCTCCCGCGCTGGGTCACGGCGGCGTTCTCCACCCTGCATGCCCCGACCTCGTCCAGGGGCCAGGACCTGGTCCGGGGTGACAGGAAGCGCTCCTCGAAGATGAGCCCGCCGGTCCGGGACATGGTCAGGTCCACGGAGCTGAGGGCCGGCTTGAGGAGGGTCCTGGCCATGAAGACGCCCACGGCCCAGAAGGGCAGGGAAAAGAGCGGGAAGAAGACGGGTGCTCCCATCCTGAGCGCGCTGAAGGTCCAGAAGGCCACGAATCCGAGCCAGAAGACTGAGAAGCCTCCTCCCGCCAGCATTCCGGGGGAGCCGAGTCCGGCCCGGGGAATGACCAGCCTGAACAGCCCGCCTTCCGCCGTGATCGCCACCCTGCTGTCCGCCGGCAGGCGCTCCGGGGCATCCGTTGCCGGCACGCCGCCCGTCCCGTCCCCGAAGTACGGTTCAGGAACCCCGTCCCGGCCCCGCGAGGCGCGTTCCGACAGGTCGTCCACCAGCCGTCCCAGGGCTTTCCCCAGCGGGTTGCCCGGATCCAGTCCCAGCGACGAGGCGATCTCCCGGCCCGGGCTGGCGGCTTGCCCCTCCGGCCTCCGCTCCGGCGGGGGCGTCACGGCCAGTCCGGGGACGGGCCGTTCCCCGCGCAGGATGGCGGCGGCTTCCAGGGGCGGCAGGGTGCGGAGCGCCTCGTCGGGTTCCAGGTAGTTGCCCAGCACGCAACGCAATCGGGGAGAGAGTTCCAGGAGGGCTCCCGGGTCGGGCTTGAGCCCGGCGTGAGGCAGGTCCGAGGGATGCGTGCGGGTGAGGAGGAAGGCAGCGCTGGCGGCGGCCGCGTACAGGTCGGAGCGCACCGTGGCCCGGCCGGACACCTGCTCCACCGGGGCGTAGCCGGCGCTTCCCACCATGGTGGCGGTGTCCCGGTAGGCCAGCCGGACGGCATCCTGCACCCCGGAGAAATCCACCAGGGCGATGGTCCCGTCCGGCCTGAGGATGATGTTCCTGGGATTGACGTCCCGGTGGATGATGGGCGGACGCAGGGACTGGAGGTAGGCGAGCACGGTGAGCAGCTCGGCGAGCATCGCCTCGATCTCCGCCTCGGTCCAGCGTTTGCCGGTCTCGGCCTCGGCCGCGAGGCTTTTGCCGGGGACGCGTTCCATGGCAAGGGCGAGGTAATGCGATTCGCCTTCCTCCCAGCGGAAATGGTCGATGTACCGCGGGATGGCCGGGTGGGACATGGCCCTGAGCGCGGACGCCTCGCGCTCGAAGTGTTCATAGCCCTTCCAGTCCGGCATGTCCCCCAACGAGAGAATCTTGATGACCAGGGACAGGCCGGCGGGGGCGCTGCCCGCGCCTTCAGTGGATATCGCCGCCCAGGTTTCCGCGTACGGGCTCTTGCCCAGGCGTTCCTCGAGCCGGTACGAACCTCGTATCACGTCGCCCTGTTTCATGCTTTTCTCCCATCCAGTTCGACGAGTCGTGCCGCCGCTTCCGCCTGTCTTCCGGCGGCATTCGCGTCCCCGCCGGCGGCCAGTTCGGCGCAGCAGTCCCCCAGGTTGAACCAGGCGTCTCGGTAGCCGGGCCGGGCGGCCACCGCCGCCTCGAAGCGGGCCCGTGCTCCCGCGAAATCGCCGCGACCGAAGAAGATGACGCCCAGGTTGTTGGAGGCCTCCGGATGGCGGGGATCCAGCTCCAGTGCCCGGCGGTAGTTCCGCTCGGCCTCGTCGGTCCTGTCCAGCTCGAAGAGGGCCAGGCCCAAGTTGCAGCGCAGGTCGGCCGCCTCGCCGCCCAGGGCCAGGGCCTCCTCGAAAGCCTTCCTCGCGTCCCTGGCGCGGCCATCGTTGAGCCGGGCCAGGCCCAGGTTGAAAGCCAGGTCCGCGGAACCGGGCTCGAGCTTGCGGGCTTCAATGAAGGCGCGCGCGGCCTCGTCCCAGCGGGCGGCTTCCATGAGGCTCTCGCCCCTGCGCGCCGCCGCTTCCGCGCCTCCGGTGCCGGGCATGGGTACGCCCGCGTCGGCTCTACAGGCCCAGGAGACCGGGCAGGTAGAGCCCGGCCGCGACCAAGGCGCCCGCGGGCAGCGCCACCAGGAGGAGCGTATCCACGATCCAGGTGGCCTTGCGCGCGCCCGAGAGGGCGTTGGACAGCAGGATGACCACCACGCCAGCGATGAAGCTCATGTAGGGATAGGACAGGAACGGCACCGTGGCGCTCAGGTCCCTGAGCCACTGCATGAACCCTATCGGCAGCGAGTTGGAGAAGAACAGGAAGCTCACCGCGTAGCCCATGAGCACCGGCGTGTAGCGCTGGTCGGACCCGAAGAACACCCTGAGGAACAGGATGATGTAGAAGTATACGACCAGGGCCACCGGCGAGCCCCAGCCGCCGAGGGCGCCGGAGATCAGTTCCTGCAGCTGCGGCAGCTTGAGCATGGACAGTGCGGGCGGGATGAGGAGGGTGAAGGCCAGCCAGCCCACCACGTTGAAGATTTTCTGCCTCAGTCCGCCTGCGGGCCTGGCTGCCTTGCCGGGTGCGGTGGCGGGCTGGTTCGGGGTCCCGGTGGCGGGCGCGGTATCGCTCATCGTTTGTCTCCTGTGTTCAAGCCCAGTTGGTGCGGTTTGTTCGATATGACGCCTATGCAGCCCATGGTCAGGACGCGGGCCGCGTCTTCTGGCGTGTCGACGGTCCAGGGCAGGACCGGGCGGCCATGCAGCATGCGTCCCAGCTTGATGCCCAGGGGATGGAGCTCCGTGTGCTTCGGCTTGAGGAAATCCGCGGCGCCTATCCAGCGGCCTTCGCCCCGGCGCAGGTAGGGGGGCATCTCCGCGTGGTCATGGTAAATGATGGCGGTGGGGATCCTGGGCGACAGCACCTTGAACCTGCGGAGTATCACCGGGTTGAAGGACGACACGAATACCGTCTCCGCGTCCAGCTTGAAGTCGTCCAGCAGCGAAGCGATGGCCGCCTCCAGCCCCAGGTCTCCGGTGCCCTTTCCCTTGATCTCTATGTCGAAATAGAAGCAGTCCCTGAATTCCTCGAAGAGCTCCGCCAGCACCGGCACGCGCTCGCCGGCCCAGCGTGGGTCCTTCCACGAGCCTATGTCCAGCTTGCGCAGTTCCGAGATCCGGCTGTCGGATATCCGGCGGTTCGAGCCGGGGCAGACGCGCTCGGTGGTCTCGTCGTGCATCACCACGATGGCCCCATCCTCGCTCAGGTGCACATCCAGCTCGATGCCGGGTATGCCGTACTGCCTGGCCAGCCTGAAGGCGGCCATGGTGTTTTCCGGAGCTTCGGAGGAGAGGCCCCGGTGCGCGAACACCAGCGGCTTCTCCCTTCCGGGCAACGGGGCTATCCTCTTGAACACGGGTCAGTTCTCCTTGGGGTCGTCGGCCGGCGGCTGCGCCGGTGTCTCGGCGGGCGGGGCGGGCTCGGCTGGCGTCCCGGCTCCGCCGGTCAGCTTGCGCTTGAGGGCGGCAAGGGCGTCGTCGGCACCCAGCGAGGCCAGGCCCGACTCCATGGCCGGGGACGGTCCGCCCATGGCCTCGCCGGTGGCCATCTGCAGCTGGGCCAGGAGCAGGTCCGGGTCCACGCCCCGTTCTGACGCGCCGACCATGGGCAGCCGCTCCCTCATCCGGGAGACCTTGGCCGCCAGCTCGGCGCGCTCGGCCTCCAGGCCGTTCCGCTTGGCGCGTATCTCCTCCACCCTGGCCTGGGCGGCCGCCACCAGGTCGGCGGCGCCCTTCTCCGTGGCCAGGGCCACGCGCTTGATCCAGAGCGCCAGGTCGGAGTCGATGACGCCCAGTTCCCGCTCGGCGGCCTTGAGGGCCGTCATGAACTCCAGCACGTAGGCCTTGGCGTCGGCCGCCGACAGGCCGTTCAGGTCGATGTCGTCCATGGCCGGGCTCAGAACTTCAGGGTGACGCCGGCGCCTACCTGCACGCCGCCGTAGGAGCCGAAGGGAGTGCCCTTGATACCGGCCAGCCCGATCATGT
>JAKLIU010000153.1 GCA_022709445.1 Spirochaetota bacterium
GGCCCGGAAGCCCAGGATACTGGTGGTTCAGGCAGCCGGCGAGGGATACCAGGTGCCGCCTGACGCCTGGATGCAGACCCGCATGGTCGAGATGGCCGGCGGCATCCCCGTCTGGAAGGGCGCCAATCCCGGCTCGGGCTGGGCAACCGTGGGCGCCGAGCAGGTGGCCGCCTGGAATCCCGACCGCATCCTGGTGATCAGCTATGGGAGCGACTCGCGCCCGGCCGCCGCAAAGTTGGCGGCCGATCCCCGTTTCTCCGCCCTGACGGCCGCCAAGGCAGGCCGGGTGACCGGGTTCCCCCAGGACTACTACTCCTGGGACCAGCCCGATACCCGCTGGGGCTTGGGGCTCCTGTGGCTGACCGGGCTCCTCAATCCGGGGAGGATGCCGGGCTTCTCCCTGCAGGCGGAGGCGCGCAGGTTCTATTCCCTGTTCTACGGTTTCGGCACGGCGGCCTTCGACGCGAACGTCCTGCCCAGATTCACCGGATCGTGGGACCAGGACTGAGCCAGGCGGCGCCCGGCACGAGGCGGGGCGGGGCGACGACTCTCCTGGGCCTGGCGCTCGCCCTGGCGGCAACCTCCGCGGCCGCGGTGCTGTTCGGCCGCTACCCGGAGCCGGGCTTCATGCCCCTGTCTTCGCTCTCTTCCGACCCGATGGCCTGGAATGTCTTCAGCCTGATCCGCGTGCCGCGCGTGCTGGGAGCCATCCTCACCGGGGCCACCCTGGGAGCGGCCGGCTGCGCCTTCCAGCTGGTGTTCGCCAACCCCCTGGTGGACGCCGGCTTCCTGGGCGTATCCCAGGGCGCGTCCTTCGGGGCCGCCCTGGCACTGCTCGCCGGAGGCGGATCCGCCCTGCTCTTCGGTTCCACCTTCGCCTTCGCCCTGGCGGCCCTGGCCCTGACCGGTTTCATGGCCGCCCGCATCCGCTTCGGCGGTGCGGTGCTGCGCCTGGTGCTCTCGGGCATGGCGGTGTCCGCGTTCTTTTCCGCGGCGGTGTCGGCGATCAAGTACGGCGCCGATCCGACCAACAAGCTTCCCGAGATCAGCTACTGGCTCATGGGAGGGCTCGCAGGCAGCGGCTGGGCCCGCCTGTTGCTCGCAGCTCCCGTGGCCCTCCTTTCCCTGGCCTTCCTCGTCGCCACCCGCTGGAGGACGACGCTCCTGTCCCTGGAGGAGGCCACCGCAGCCTCGCTGGGTTCCCGGCCGGCCCTGGAACGGACCCTGACCCTGGGCTTCGCTGCTGCCGGCGTTGCGGCCGTCACCGCGCTGGCGGGGCCCGTGACCTGGGTGGGCCTGATCGTGCCCCACGCCTCGCGCCTGGTCCTGGGCGGCGACGGGGCCGCCACCATACCCGCGTCCGCCCTCCTGGGCGCTCTGTTCGTAGTGGCCTGCGACGCCGTGGCCCGCGGGGCCTTCCCCGGGGAACTGCCCCTGGGCATCGTCACCGCCTTCGCCGGCACCGTCGCCTTCTTCGCATTGCTCCTGCGCCGGCGCTTGCCAGGCGGGAGGGCCTGAACGTGCTGCGCTTCGACTCGGTGGGCTTCAGCTACAAAGGCTCGCGCGCCCCGGCCCTGGACGGCTTCAGCCTGGAAGCCGAACCCGGCAGGGTGATGGCCGTCCTGGGACCGAACGGCTGCGGGAAGTCCACCGCCCTGGGCATCGCGGCGGGCTGGCTCAAGCCCTCCTCGGGCTCGTTCCGCAACTCCGGCAAGGCGTCCTTCCTGCCCCAGTCCGAGCGCCTGGCCTACGCCTTCACCTGCCTGGAGTATGCGAGCTTCGGGCGTGCGCCCCACCTGGCCTGGCTGGGCACGCCCGGGCCGCGGGACCGCGAACTGGCCCTGGCGGCCCTGGCCAGGGTGGGCATGGAGGGCAAGGCGGGTACGCCCATCACGGCGCTCTCAGGCGGCGAGCTGCAGCTGGTGCGCATCGCGCGGGCCCTGGCCCAGGACTCGCCCTGGATGATACTGGACGAGCCGACGGACATGCTGGATCCGGGCCACGCGGTGACCGTCGGCTCGACCATCGTCGCGCTGGCCGCCGCGGGAACCGGCATCCTGCTCAGCACCCACGACCTGGCCTTCGCCCTGTCCGTCGCTGACGAGGCGGCCCTGGTCAAGGACGGCAGGGTGCTGGCCACGGGCCCGGCGGCCGGTATACTGGATCCGGCCCGGCTGGGCGGTCTCTACGGCGTGCCCTTCGGCATGGCCACGGTCCCGGCGCCCCTGCACGCGGCCGCCGGCACAGGGAGGTGAGCATGGGAGACATGGCGATGACGGTGCTGGAAACGGCCCAGGCCGCGCAGGCGGCGACGTCCGCGGCGGGCGGGGCGATGGGCTTCCTGGACGAGGTCTGGAAGCGCGTGGACGCGGTGCGCAGGAAGAACCTGGGCGAGCGGGCCTGCCTCAGGGCCTACTACTTCGAGGTGGTCAACAACCTGGAGATGCTCGACATCGTGAACGCCTCGCGCTTCAGGGCCGAGAAACCCAACTCGCCCCTGGTGAAGGCCCTGGTCTCCCGGCTGGAGACCACGATGGGCGCGGCCATACTGTTCGGCGACGAGCCCGAGGAGGGAAGCCAGCTGTTCGGCTTCCTGAAGGCCCAGGGCCGGGTGGCCAACACCGGCGGCATGGTCAGGCGCTGGTCGGGCGGGCGCGAGGAAACGGTGAAGTCCGGCAGCTTCTACGAGAACATCCTTCAGGCCGTGTCCTTCACCGTGGTGAAGGTGGAGATCCTCAGGCGCCTGACCGCCTTCAGCGACGAGGAGCTCGCCATGCTCAACGGCGTCATGCTGGAGCGCCGCATCGTCAACATCAAGGCGCGCTTCGGCATGATCAAGGAAAAGCTCGACGGGCTGAAGGGCATACGCGAGCTCGCCCGTTAAGGACGCCGCCCGCTGAGGGCGCCGTCCGCTCACTCCTCGGCCGGCTTGAACTCGGTCAGGTGCCTGCGGTTCTTGAGCGGCAGGTGCGAGCGCTGGAGGCCGGGGTTGGCCCGTTCCCGGATCGAGACCGAGCGGAAGTAGCCGCGCCACATGGCCCTGAGCTGCCGTTCGGAATCGGACAGCGGTGGGTCGGCGCGGGGCGCTTCACCGTCCGAACCGTCTCCCTTCCCCGGGAGGGCTGCGCCGTCCGCGGCGATCCGGAAGCCATCCGCCAGGGTCCAGCCCCTGCCCGGTTCGTGCAGCACCGCACGGCCCCTGGGCAGATCCTCGATGGCCCAGCGCATGGCCGGAAACCGGGCGGCGAAGTGCTCCGCGATCAGGGGCAGGATGTCGCAGGCCGGCTCGACGGCCGCGTACCAGGACCCGTCCGCCAGCTCCGAGAAGCGCGTGATGCCGGTGTAGTGGTGGGCTTCCGCCCTGGTGCGGCAGGCCGCCTTCTCGAGGAGCGCGGCCTCGGGGGACGACAGGTCGTCGAAGGCCCGCTCTCCCTCCAGCCACAGCCTGCAGGCCATCGCGGCCACCGCGCCGTCAGCCCCCGGAACATCCGAAGAAAAGGCTTCCAGCAGGGTGCGCATCGCCTCGGCGCCGGCCCGTGCCGACAGGCGCAGCCAGAGCGAGCGGGCGCGACCGTCGTCCCGGGGGATGGTCTCCGGTTCGTCGAACAGGCCGGTCTCCGAGCCCGCACCCCGGACGCGGGGAACGGGCTGGCCGGCCGCCCGGTCGTTGATCGCCTCGCAGACGGCGCAGAGGAAGCCCGGGAAACTGCCGTCGTGCTCCAGGAGCCGCGATGCGGACGTCATGCGGGGCTCCAGTCGAACTCCCGCTGCAGCGGGGCGAGCGCGGCGGGAGCCGAGTCCAGGAGGAGGCCGCGGAGGGCCTCCGGATTGTCCGGTCGGGACAGCCGCCGTGTGCTGTCGTCGGAGCCCGGCAGGGTTCCGGAGCAGCTGAGGAACCAGCGCGCCCGCTTCATGACCACGCCCATGCCCTTGAGCTGTTCTGGCTTGAGCCTGGCCGAACGCCTGGCCCGGAGGATGCGCGAAGCGCTGCGCGGACCTATGCCGGGCACGCGCAGGATGTCGCGGTACTCGGCCGTGTTGACGTCCACCGGGAAGAATTCCAGGTGCCGGAGGGCCCAGGCGCACTTGGGATCCAGCTCCATGTCCAGGTCCGGCCGGAGCGGGTCCAGGATCTCGGAGGCCGAGTAGCCGTAGAAGCGGAACAGCCAGTCGGCCTGGTAGAGCCGGTGCTCGCGCAGGAGGGGAGGGCCGGCCTCCCGGACGGTCGCCGGTATGCGCGGGTCAGCGCTGGCGGGTATGAAGGCCGAGTAATAGACGCGGCGCACGTCGTAGGCCAGGTAGAGGTTCTCCGCCAGGCCCAGGATGGCCAGGTCGCTCTCGGGGCTTGCGCCTATCACCATCTGGGTGGTCTGCCCGGCGGGCAGGACCGGGGCGGACGGGTCCCTGTCCCTGCCTTTGCGGGCGTCCATCACGGAAGTGCCGCGACGGACCGATGGCGCGGGAGCCGACGGGCAGGCATCGTAGGCGGGAGCCGGTTCCCTGACCACGGGCGAGGCGCTGTCCATGGCGGGGAAGGGAAGGACCGCCCGGGTGGAAGGATGGACGGCGATGGCGTTCGTGGGGACGTCGCCGGCGAGTGCGCCGCCCGGCTGGGCGCCGATCAGGCGCCTCGGCTCGAAGCCCCCGGCGCGCGCCAGGGCGCGCATCGGCCTGAAAATGGAAGCGGCGGTCTTGTCCGGGGCCACGGCGGCCAGGCTCGCGGCGCTGGGCAGCTCGATGTTGACCGAGACGCGGTCTGCCCAGCGCGCCGCCTCGGCGACCAGCTCGTCGGAGGCACCGGGTATGGCCTTCAGGTGCAGGTAGCCGTTGAAGCGCTCCCGGGTCCTGAGCGTCCTGGCCACCGAAATGAGGCGTTCCATGGTGGCGTCCGGGCAGCCCAGCACACCGGATGAGAGGAAGGCTCCTTCTATGTAATTGCGCTTGTAGAAGTCGACGATGAGCCTGACCAGCTCTTCCGGCTCGAAGCCCGCGCGCGGCAGGTCGTTGCTCCTGCGGTTCACGCAGTAGGCACAGTCCCAGGCGCAGGCATTGGACAGGAGCACCTTGAGCAGGGCGACGCAGCGGCCGTCTGCCGACCAGGAGTGGCAGATGCCGCCGACCGCGCCGTTCCCGAGGCCCCCGGGCGTGTTTGCCCGCGCGCTGCCCGAGGTGGAGCACGATGCGTCGTACTTGGCCGCGTCCGCGAGGATCGCGATCTTCGAGGCGGTATCCATGCGCCCCTCCCCGCGGAATTATACTATACGGATGTATAGTATGCAAGCAAAACGGGCGGGTCGACGGCTCCGTCGCCCGCCCGCTGGCCGCTACTCCAGGCCGACGACCGTGGTCCCCT
>JAKLIU010000154.1 GCA_022709445.1 Spirochaetota bacterium
GCCCGGGACGGCGCGCACGGCACGGAGCACGCCCAGGTAGTCGCGCTGGTCCACCTTGAGCGCCGGGCAGGGCTCGGGCACCAGGCAGCGGCGGTCGACGCAGGCGCTCCCGCCCGCCTGCTTGTCGCAGGCTGGCCCGCGGAAGTTGGCGGTCGGCCCGCCGACGTCGTGTATGTAGCCCTTGAAGTCGCGCTTGCCCGCCAGGAGCCTGGCTTCCTCCACGATGGATTCCCGGGAGCGCCCGCTCACGATTCGGCCCTGGTGGAAGGCCAGCGCGCAGAAGGCGCAGGCTCCGTAGCATCCGCGGCTCGAGGTTATGGAAAACTTGATCTCGGAGAAGGCGGGAACCCCTCCCGCCTTGGCGTAGACCGGGTGCCACTCGCGCTCGAAACGGAGGGCGTACACCCGGTCCAGTTCCGCCCGCGACAGTGGCGCGGCGGGCGGCTCCTGCACGGCGAACTGGCCGGCGGCCTCCTCGGCGAGGGGGAGCGCGCTGCCCGGGTCGGTGTTGCGGTACTGCAGCGCGAAGGACTCGGCGAAGGCCCGGTCGTCCGCGGCGCAGGATTCGTGGGTCGGCAGGATGACGGTGCCCGCCGGAAGCTCGTCGACCTTCGAGGTCCGCCACACGGTCCCGGGTATGCCCCTGAGCGAGCGTGCGACCGGCTCTTCTTTTTGGGGCCTGCCGCCGTCATCGCCGCGCTCGCGCGCCGCTTCCCGTTTCTTCCCTTCCAGCCGCGCGGCGATCTCGGCGATCGCGCGCTCGCCCATGCCGTACACGACCAGGTCCGCCTTGGCGTCGATGACGATCGGCTTGCGAATCGTATCGGACAGGTAGTCGTAGTGGGACAGCCTGCGCAGAGAGGCTTCCAGCCCTCCGGCTATCACGGGCACTCCCTTGAAGGCCTCGCGGCACTTGGCGCAGTACGCTATCACGGCGCGGTCGGGCCGGGCGTTGGCCGCGCGCCCGTTGACCGCGTATGCGCGCAGCGATCCGTCCGCCCCGCGGCAGAGACTAGGGTTTCCGCCCGGCGCGTACTCGTCCTCCGAGCGCGGCTTGCGGTTGGCGGTGTAGGAACACACCATGGAGTCGATGGCGCCGCCGGTGACCAGGAAGGCGAGCCTGGGCCTGCCCAGGGCGCGGAAGGCCTCGACGTCCGACGGGTCGGGCCGCGCGATGATGCCGGTCGGGTGCCCCAGGCTCTCCAGGTACCGGCCTACGAGAGCGGCGCCGAAGGACGGGTGGTCGACGTACGCGTCGCCGGTGACCAGCACGAAATCGAGCTCGGCGATGGATCGCGACGCCATCTCGGCGCGGGTGGTGGGCAGGAAGGCCATGCGACGAGTATACGGAAAAAACCGGATCGTGTCCGCGCCGGGTTCGGGCCGCGGGTTCGCGGAAAAAAAGAAGCCCGCGAAGCGCGTGCTTCGCGGGTCTCGATACGGATGCCCGGGAAGGCTCAGGTTTCCATCGCGGCGAGCCGCCTGGCGGCGAAGCGGGGGAACGCGGCGTACAGGAGGCCGAACAGCGCCAGGGGCGCCAGCCCCATCCAGAGCGCCACCTCCGCGCGGCCCAGGCCCAGGGTGAAGGACAGGTAACCCAGGAGCCCCATGAGGCCCATGGATCCCAGGATGGCGATCACGGAGTTGGGATTCTGCTTGAGCGCGGCCATGGGGCTGTCCCAGCGGAGCCGCGGGCTGGCGGTGTCCAGCCAGAGCCCGCCCATGTTCAGGAGGGATGACAGGCCGAACGCGACAAGGAAGCCGATGGCGATGTCGGCGGGGCCCAGCTTGGCCAGGTACGCGAGGCAGCCCACCCCGACCGCGGAGCCCGCCGCGCCGAAGATGAGCGCGTGGGCCAGCTTGGCCAGGAGGTAGTCCGCGGGCCTGACCGGAAGGCTCTTGATGAAGGGCAGGGCCTTGGCGTCGCGGGAAACCGAGGTGCAGGCGATGCTGGTCCCCGAGCCCAGGAAGCCGCCCAGGAGGCCGGCAACCAGCGCGCCGCGTCCGCTGTCCAGGAGGGCCATGATGCCGGCCATGTCAGGATCCGACAGGAATGCGTCCCGCTGCACGATGATCATGACGGCGAAGATCACGGGCATGAGCACGATGATCAGGGGGCCGTTGAGCAGGTAGATGGGCTCGCGGTTCATGAGCCGTATCTCCCGCTTGACCATGGAGAGGAAGGCGCTCGAGCTGCGCATCCTGCGCCCTATGAAGGAGCGCGCATCGCCCGCGTCCAGCTTCTTGAGGTGGGACTCGTTGAACCCGATGAGGCTCTTGGCGTACATGCCCGACATGAGGGCGACCACCAGGGCCGGTCCGGCGAGGCAGGCGATGGCCATGGCCAGGATGGCCGCCGCGCCCGACGCGCTCGCCGGAGCCGTCATGGCCCGCCAGGCGTACTGGGCGGGCGGATAGACCTGGCCCAGCCGCGCGATGAGCGAGTCCGGGCCGGCGAAGTTCTTGGCCAGCCATTCGGGATCGGCCTGGTGGGCCATGCCGGACTGGAAGTACAGGTTGAAGCCGACCGCCAGCACGACGCCCAGGATGCCGCCGATCACCAGGATGGCCTGCTTGTTCCTGAGGAAGCGCGCCAGGCTGAGGAGCGGGATCTGCACCAGGTAGGACAGGGCCAGCACCGGCAGCGGGAGCAGGAGGCTCGCCAGGATTCCCCACAGGTAGAACAGCGGACCGGGAGCTTCCTTGATCCCGAAGATGACCATGGTGACGGCCATGAGGCCCAGCGAGAACGCCGCCTCGGAGGCGTAGACCGCCACGAACTTGGCTCCCAGCAGGGCGCGGGGCTTGATGGGCATGGACAGCAGCTGCAGCTCCATGTCCGAAAGGAAGTAGGTCGACAGGGCGGTCAGGAAGCCCAGGATCAGGGTGAGGGCGGTGACCACGACCGCCGTGTTCAGGATGATCATTCCCTGCATGCCCGCCGGCGCCAGGGCGTCGTACAGGGCCAGGTTGAGCATCACGAAAATGAAGCCGACGTTGGCCACGGCCAGCAGGGCGACCAGGAGCAGGCCCGCCTCCTTGAGCAGTTCCTTGGCGCCCGGCTTGGTCCCCGGCGCGCGCTTGCCCGGCAGGTTGTAGAAACTGCGCAGGTAGAGCGCGCAGAGGCTCAGGAACACCTTCATGAAGCGGCCTCCTCCCCGTCGTCCACCAACTCCAGGAAGATGCTCTCCAGGGACTCGTCGGAACCCTCGCGGGCCTTGAGCTCGGCCAGCGTGCCGGTGAAGACGATCTTTCCCTTGTTGATGATGGCCAGCCGGTCGCAGAGCTTCTCGGCCACCTCCATCACGTGGGTGGAGAAGAACACCAGCTTGCCGGAGGCGGCCCGCTCGCGCATGATCTCCTTGAGGCTGAAGGCCGACTTGGGGTCCAGGCCGACCATGGGCTCGTCCAGGATCCAGTTCTCCGGGTCGTGGATGAGGCTCCCGGTGACCAGGAGCTTCTGCTTCATGCCGTGCGAGTAGCTGCCTATGCTGGCGTTCAGGACGTCCTTGATCCCCAGGAGGCCTGCGTACTTCCCGATGCGTTCCTGGCGGGTCGCGCTGTCCACCCCGTACACGTCCGCCACGAAGTTCAGGTACTCGGCGGCCTTGAGCCTGGCGAAGATCTCGGGGTTGTCCGTCACGTAGCCAATCCTGCGCTTGGCCTCCAGGGGAGATGCCGCCATGTCGATGCCGTCCACCTTCGCGCTGCCCGAGTCTGCCCTGAGCACCCCGGTGAGCAGCTTGATGGTCGTGGTCTTGCCCGCGCCGTTGGGGCCCAGGAAACCGAATATCTCGCCGTTGTCCACCTTCAGCGAGAGCCCGTCCACGGCCTTCACGGCGCTCTTGGCGTAGGTCTTGGAAATGCCTTCAAGTTCTATCATTTTCGCGAATCCCCTTTCCTTCTCTGCCGCACGCTCTCGGTCAGCAGGTACTCGATCTGCCCGTTGATGGACCGGAAGTCGTCCTCGGCCCAGGCCGCCAGTTCCTTCCACAGGGTCGGCGACAGCCTGAGGAGCACCTGCTTCTTGTCTTTCTCCCCGTCACCGGCCATGTCGATTCGCTGCCGCTCAGTAGATGGAGCCGGAGTTGACGATGGGCTGCGCGTCCTTGTTGCCGCAGAGCACGACCAGCAGGTTGCTCACCATCGCGGCCTTGCGCTCCTCGTCCAGGTCCACCACCCCGTCCTTGCGGAGCTTCTCCAGGGCCATCTCCACCATGCCCACCGCGCCTTCCACGATCATCTGGCGCGCGGCGATGATGGCCGAGGCCTGCTGGCGCTGGAGCATGGCCGCCGCGATCTCCGGCGCGTAGGACAGGTGCGTGATGCGCGCTTCCATGATTTCCAGCCCGGCCAGCTCCACCTTGGACTGGATTTCCCGCTTGAGGCCCTCGGCGATCTCCTGGCTGGATCCCCTGAGGGATTTCTCGCCTTCCTCGTCCGTGGCGTCGTAGGGGTAGAGCCTCACGATGTTCCTCAGGGCGGAGTCGCACTGGATGGACAGGTACTCGGTGTAGTTGTCCACGCTGAATACGGCCTTGGCGGTGTTGACCACTTTCCAGACCACCACGATGCCTATGATGATGGGGTTGCCCAGGGCGTCGTTGACCTTCTGTTTGTCGTTGCTCAGGGTCATCGCCTTGAGCGAGATCTTCCTGTTCTGCTGCATGCTTCCCGACACGGGAATGGTCATGTTGCCCACGGTGACCGACTGTTTCTTCTCTCCGCCGACCGTGCCGGTGGCCGGTTCGACGCCGGCGGGATGGGCCGCGGTCACGAAGGGGTTCACGAAGAAGAACCCGGGGCCCCGCAGCGAGCCGTAGTACTTGCCGAACAGGGTGAGCACCAGTGCCTCGTTGGGCCTGAGTATCCTGAGCCCGCCGAAGAGCACCGGGCCGACGACGCAGAGGTACAGCATGCCGACGACCGTGGCCGCCACGTCCAGGGCGCCGGGCAGGATCCCCTGGAGCCGGATGATGCCCCAGACTCCCAGGAGTCCTCCCCCGAGCATCAGGAGTATGTTCAGGAGCAGGGCGGCCATCCCGTCCATGCGCCAGGGCGAGCGTTCCTCGAGCGCCGCGGATCCGTCAAAACCTTCCTTCTTTGCAGTCATGGTTCGTTCCTTTCTCGCGATCGTGATATCAAAGTGATATCAAGGCAATAGTAGTGAGGGATTCTTCGCCTGTCAAGCCTCGTGGGTGGAATTCGGGCGGGGAGGGGGCGGCGAGGTTGGGGGGATTCACCTGTACGGTGGTATATCCGGGTCGGTCAGGCGGGGTCTCGGGGCGGTTTCCCCGGGCCGAATGCCGCCTTGACCAGGCCCTGGATGTCCCTGACCG
>JAKLIU010000155.1 GCA_022709445.1 Spirochaetota bacterium
GGACTCGGGAAAGCGGCCGGACAGCAGGGCAAGCCTGGCCCCCAGACCGGTGTCCGACAGGTACTCGTCCAGCCATTCGCCCGGCAGGGTCACAGCCCGGCTCCCGCGGTCCGATCCCGGCCGCCGACACCCAGGACGAGCACGTGCTGGAAATGATCCACCATGTCATATCGCTCCACCTCGAGGCGCATGAGTGCGCTGCCCGGCGCGTCCACGAACGGGGCCAGATCCGGATGGCGGGCAAGGAAAACGGCACGGTAGTCTTCGCGTTCCCCGCCCTTCAATTCCCGCACCCGGCCCTGCGCCTCCAGCCCGCATGCATCCATCAGTTCCTCCGCGCGCGCGCGCCGGTCGTCCATGAAAAAAGCGATGCGGTCATCGGAAAGCATGTATGCGTATTTCCGCGTGTTGCGCGGCGTGGCGAACACTATCGCCGCCAGGTCGTCGGCTCCCGTGAAGGCGACGATGGAGGAGTGGGGCATCCCGTTTTCGCCCAGGGTGGAAAGCACGCCGTAGAGCTGGCCGTGCATGAGCGCCTTGATGCGGGTCCTCAGTTCATTCTCGTTCATTCTGCCCTTCCTTCGCGCCGGAGAGCCGTACGTAAAAGTCCGCGTAGGCTTCGGCCATGGCCTTTAGTGAGTAGTTCTCCTCCACGCTCCGTTTCGCCTCGGCCCGCAGCCCTTCCAGCTTTTCCGTCTCGAGCCAACCCTGGGCGAGCAGGGCTGACAGTTCGCGGCCGAGGCTGGCCGAATCGCGGGTATCCAGGAGAAAGCCGTTGATTCCGTGGCGAAGATATCCGCGTGCCCCGCCGTTGAGCGGCGCGCAGCTGGGGAGGCCCGCGGCCATGGCTTCCAGTATCGACAAGCCGAATTCTTCCTTCAAGCTGGGGCATACATACAGGTCGCTGCCGCCGGCGGGACGCCTGGAACCCCACCAGGCCAGGAGCCCCCGCACGATGGAGTTGTCCTGGGCCGGCAAATGGCAGAGCCTGCCCGCGGTGGAATCCGAGTGGAGCGCCCGTATGCCGTCCCGCTGGGCGCGTTCCTCGCCGTCCGGGCCGTCCAGGTCGCCTCCTATCAGGATGAGGTTCCGGCATTCCCTCAGCGGCCCGGCGGCCCAGGCGCGGGCCAGGTTCAGCTGCCCCTTCAGCGCGTTGAGCCTGCCCACGCAGATGATGGCGGGTTCGTCCACGCGCCGCGGATCCAGGCGCAGGGCAAGAGAGGGATCGCAGAGGAGGCGTGCCGGCTCGCCCACGGGCGGAGGGGGATCCGTGTCCACGCCCTCGTCGACGCCGGCGCGCACGCTTCCGCGGGCGTCTTCCAGCTGGGGGAAATACCCGGGCAGCGTGTCGATGAAGGCGTCGCGGCCGATGCCGACGAGCCCCCGCGACCAATGGAGGAGCTCATCCCCTATGAGTATGCGGTTGAACTGTTCCCGCGTTTCCCCGGCTCCGCGTCGCGCGATGCGCCCGTCGGGACCGCAGACGCCGCGATGCGGATCGGGGGTGAGGGTGAGGGCGATGGGCAGGCGCAAACGGCGCGCGGCCGAGGCCACCGCGCGGGATGCGTCGTCCAGGTAGCGTATGTGCACGATGCTTCCCGGCCCGGCCCAATCGCGCAGCGCCTCCGACGCGGCCGCCTCGATGAACGCGGCCGCCATGAGGAACGCTTCCGGCGTCCGCTCCGGCAAGGCGACCGGAAGACGCACGAGCTCGTGGCCCTCGTCGAGCGTTTCGGTTTCCGGAAGCGTCGTTCCGGGTGCGCTCCCGCCTTGGACGGTCAGGGTGAGGACGGGCAGGCCGCGCCGGGCCAGGGTCTTCCCGAGTGAACGCATGAGGGTGCCCAGGCCTCCGCCGGAGGCCCTGCCCGACAGGGCGGGGTCGCCGTAGAACAACGATTGCACGATGGCCGCCGGTCTGCGGCCCGTGGCGTTCCGCGGGTTTCTCGCCGCGGGATCGGGCGGCGTGAACAGGTCGTGCAGCCGGCGGTCGGTATACGGAGAGGCTCCGCCATGCCTTTTCCGGAACCTGATGGCCCAGGCTTCGCCCTCGGCCGCGTGGGGGCTGCCCTCCGATTCGCGCGCACGGCCGAAAGCCTGCAGCCGCGACATGCCCTCCAGCACCGCGTCGAGGCTGCCGCCTTCGCCGGACAGGGCCCGGGCCAGGCGGAGATAGCCTTCGGGGTCGTCCGGACCGTGATTGAGATGGATGGATTTCCGCAGTTCCGCGAATTCATTCACGTGCGATCCCTTGCCGGCCGGGCCGGTCCCCGTCATCCTCCAGAATACAGCAAAAGCGCGCACATGCAATGACGGAAGCGATGGAATGAATACCACTTTCGACGCGGTGACCGTGCGCCGAAAGCGGTTCAGACGGCCGCTGGGTTTCTTTTCAAGCCAAGCTGTGCGACTTTCGTCCCGAGCATCACTATATTGAAACCATGAAATACATGATCGGGATGCTGGCGGCCACCATCGCGCTTCCCCTGTCGGCACAGGGACTTCTCCTGTCCGATTTCCAGGCGGGCCTTTCAAGCGCGCCCGGCTGGAGCTGGCAAGGATTCGCCGACAGGGTCATGGGCGGACGCTCGGACCTCGTGGAGCCGGGAATCGTCAATACGCCGGAGGGGCTCGCGCTCCGACTGGCGGGGAAAGTGGTGACCAGGGGCGGCGGCTTCATACAGGTGCGCCTGGAAAAGGAGGGGGAGCGCTTCGACGCCTCCCCGTATGCGGGAGTCGAGCTCGTGCTTTCCGCCCCTCCGGGAGGGCGTTATTACGTCTTCCTGCGCACCAAGGACAACGTCTTTCCCTGGAGCTACTACGGCGCCCTCCTGGAACTCGGCCCGGGGGTGCAGACCGTGAGACTGCCGTGGAGCGCTTTCAAGGCCGAGAGCTCGATGCGCAAGGTCCCCCGGGTTCAATTCCTGGAGAGCGTCGCGCTCGTGGCTGCCTACCTTGATTTCGAGCCAGACCTGAAGATCTACCGCGTCGGCCTGTATCGCCAGTGAACCGTTCGTGGCCGTTGCCGCTGAGAAGGGCTTTCCTGTGGAGGTTCTCCCGGGGACCGAGGGTTCTCCATCCACGCCCCCGGCTCCTCCCGGTCCGTGCTTGCGCCCGCCGAGGTTGACGCTGCCGGCATCCTGATGCCGGTCTTGGTCTTGCCGGAGCTCCCGGGTTGGAGCCCCTCGAGCTGCGCATGAATCCGGACCGTTCACCACGGCGGCGGTGATCATGGTGACCGCGGGAACCTGCGTGTGCGAAGCACCCCGCCCGAGGGGCCGGCCCCGGGGAGGGTTGAAGACAGCACGATGCCGCGTGCCCGGGCCAGCGATGGAAGCGGAAATCCCCGCGGCACGCGGGATTGGAGCGGACAGCGCGGTCGCGGCCCCGGGGCCGCGAGGCCCCATGCCCGCCTCGCCGGATCAGGCCTCCGCCCCGGTTGCCGGCTCGCCGCAACCGTCAGTGGGATCCATGCCCGTGCGTTTCCGGTAGGTCCGCTCCGCGCGGTCCAGGATGAGGACGCCGGCGGCCGACAGGGCGGCGACGGCCGCTACCACGAGCCAGGCTGCGGGTATGCCCAGCGCTTCCGATACCGCGCCCGACACCGGCGTGGCCACGGTCCAGCCCACTCCCCAGATGATCGGGATGACCGCGTTGAAGCGGCCCCGGTGGGACATGGGCGTGTGGTTGGCCACGTAGACGTCCGCGCTGGTTGCGTTGACGATCTCCCCGAGGGTCCATGCGAAGGTGGACACGAAGAACATGAAGGGCGAGCGCACGAAGGCCAGCATGCCGAAGCCCAGGGCGTACAGGAAGCCGGAGACGGCCGTGTTCACCACCGGCCCGAGGCGCTTGAGCAGGGTGACCACGGGTATGTTCAGGAGCACCACCAGGATCGCGTTGAAGGTCATGAGGAGTCCGTAGAGCGGGTAGCCGCCTTCGCCGAACAGCTCTCCCGCCTGCAGGGGCAGGAGGAAGCGGTGCTGGGCGTAGGCGAAACCGTACCAGCTGGTGATGCAGACGAAGATCACCAGGAAGGGCCTGCTCCCGAGCGCCTTCCACAGGCCGCCGCGCACGGCTTTCTCCGTGGAGTTGCCCCTGAGGCTTTCCTCCAGCTGGGCCTGGCTGGGCCTGGTCTCGGGCACCAGTACAAGCACCAGGAGCGAGGCCAGGCCGGCGGCCAGGGCGTTGCCCCAGAAGATCCAGCGCGGCGCGGCCGTGAAGAGGAAGCCGGCGATCAGCGGGCCCAGGGCGAAGCCCAGGTTGTGGCCCAGGTAGATGAGGGAGAAGGCCACCTGGCGGTTTTCCGGCGTGGTGAGGTCCACGTTCATGGCGTTGCGGGCCGGATCGGTGATTCCGTCGAAGAACACGGACACCACGATGAAGAGGGCGACCAGGGGCGAGCCGCCCAGGAAGCCGCAGGGGATGAAGGCTCCGACCGACACCAGCTGTGTGGCCAGCATGACCTTCTTGCGGCCGAAACGGTCGGAGAGCTTGCCGCCTATCATGCCGCCGGGTATGTAGGCCAGCGCAACCGCCATCAGGACCAGGCCGGCCTCCCTGGCGTCGAAGCCCAGGTTCCGGGTGAGGATGAGGGTCATGAAGGGGAACACGAAGATGCCCATGCCGTTCACCACGGTGGCGATGAACAGCACGTAGATGCTCCGGGGCAGCCTGAGGTAGGGGTCGATCGCCGCGCGCAGTTTTCCTCCGGCGGCGGGTGTGCTTTCCATGCGAGTCCTCCCGGCCCGGTTTCCCGGGCGAGGGGCATGATAGCACCGGCGCCGGCCGGGGTACAGGCGAACGGGCGCTACAAATCGCGTTGAACCGAAAGGTAGCGGCCAGCGCGCCTGACCGTCCGCCCGCGTGAGCCGCTCAGGCCGTGAAGCGCTCTATCTCCCGGGTGAGGTTTTCCACAGCGGCCAGGTTTTTCCGCACTTCCTCGCTGACCGACAGGAAGGAGGCTTCCAGCGCCCGGACGTTCTCAGTCTGGCCGCGGGAGGATTGCGCGAGGGCGGACAGGCGTTCCAGGGCGCCGGCCAGGGAGCGGCTCATGTTCTCGGCGTGCGCGTGCTGCTCGACCATGCGCTCCCCGACCGACCGGGAGGTCTCCACCACGCGCACCACCGACTCGGCCACCTGCCTGGTGCCCGCTCCCTGTTCCCGCATGGCCTCCGCTATCTGGGTGGACAGGGCGGAAGCCTGGCCCAGTCCCTGTACCAGGCTGCCGAGCGCCTCGCCGGTCTGGCCGGAGCGCTCGACGCCGGTCCTGACGCGGTCGCTCATCGCGTCGATCAGCTGCTTG
>JAKLIU010000156.1 GCA_022709445.1 Spirochaetota bacterium
TGACCACCATCATCGCGGCGTTGTTCCTCGCCCAGCTCGGCACCGGGGCCATCCAGGGCTTCGCGGTCAGCCTCGCCATCGGCAACATCACCTCGCTGTTCACCTCGCTGTTCGTCTCGCGCCTCATGTTCGACTTCGACACCGACGTGTTCAAGAGAACCTCGATGTCCATCAGCTGGAGGGTCAAATGAAGCGCATGATACGCTTCCACAAGGCGTTCCTGCCCGCCGCGATATTCTCGGCCGTCCTCATCACCCTGGGGCTGGTGGGGCTGTTCGCCAAGGGCTTCAACCTGGGCGTGGACTTCCGCGCCGGCCTCAACCAGTACGTGAAGCTCGTCTTCCCGGCCGCCTCCGTCACCTACGAGGGCGAGGGGTCCCCGGTGCTCAGCCTCTCCGACAGCACGGCCACGGTCGTGTTCTCGGGCGCGGACGTCCAGGGCCGCACGCTCAGCTACGACCTGCGCACGGTCGGCACCATCGCCGACCTGGCCGTCGCCATGAAGGCGGACGGCATCACGCTGGCGCCCCGCGACGGCGGCCTGTCCGCCGACCTGCTGGTGCCGACCTACCAGGGCGACTACGTGCTCTCCGCGAACCCGGTGCTCGTGCACCGTACGGCGCGCGCCGCCTCCGAGCTGTACGGCTCGGTCGAGGATATCCGCGCGGCCCTCGCCTCGGTCGGAGACGTCTCGGTCCAGGCCGTCGGCGCGCGCGAGGATTCCGAGTACATCGTGCGCATCCAGGACAAGGGAACCGTGGCGGACTTCAGCACCGTGGTCCCGCCCGGCGTGATCGCCCGCCTCAACGAGGCCTTCGGCGCCGACCGCGCCATCACCATGAAGACCGACTACGTCGGGGCGCGCTTCTCCCAGGACCTGGCAAGCAGTTCCGGCAGGCTGATCATCCTCACGCTCCTGGTGATCATGATCTACGCGACCGTGCGGTTCAAGCTGCAGTTCGCGATAGGCGCGGTGATGGCCATCATCCACGACGGCCTCATCATGATGGGCTTCATAGTGTGGAGCGGCATGGAGTTCAACACCTCGTCGATCGCCGCCATCCTGACCATCCTGGGCTACTCCATAAACGACACCATCGTCATCTTCGACCGCATCCGCGAGGACCGCAGGCTCAACCCGACCGACAAGATGACGACCATCCTGGACAAGTCCATATCCGAGACCATGGGACGCACCGTCATCACGATCCTCACCACCATGGTGACCGTGCTGGCGCTCTACTTCTTCACCTCGGGGAGCATCAAGGATTTCGCCCTCGCGCTCTTCGTGGGCATGATCTCCGGCACCTATTCCACGATCTTCATAGCGTCCGGCTTCGTCTCGCTGTGGGACAAGCTGGCCCGCAAGCGCGGCGACACGGGAGCGGCCAAGGCTCCCGCCCTGACGCCGGCCCCGTGATCGGCGCATGACGTGACGAAAGCCGGCGCGCGAGCGCCGGCTTTTCTTTGTCCCGTACTTTACAAAGCATGCCGGATTGGATATATTCATGCCATGCCGACCGTGGCGCCGTACCCAAGCGGTAAGGGAGAGGTCTGCAAAACCTTTATGCAGCAGTTCGATTCTGCTCGGCGCCTGAAATGAAAAGCCCGTCCGCGAAAGCGGACGGGCTTTTGCTTTTCACGAGGCCGGCCGGAGCGGAGCGGACCGCGGGCGGGAAAATGCGAGGGCCGCCCGGCGGCCGGGCGGCCCTCTTGAAACGGGGTCATGCAGGCGCCGTTCAGCGCGCGATGAGCCTGTTCATCCTCGCCACGAAATCCGCCGGATCCTTGAGCGGCGCGCCTTCCACGATCAGGGCCTGGTCCAGGAGCACGAAGGCCACGTCGGCCACTCGGCTTTCGTCGGCCTCCGAGGCCAGCGCTGACACCATCGGGTGGTCGCCGTTGACCTCCAGGATGGGCTTCACGTCTATGCCCTCCGACTGGCCGATGCTCTTCATGAACTGCTGCAGCTGCATGCTGGGATCGTGCTCGTCCACCACGATGCAGGACGGGCTCTCCGACAGGCGCGAGGAGAGCTTGACGTCCTTGACCTGGTCGCCCAGTGCCGCCTTGATCCTGGCCAGCGCCGGCGCGAGATCCTTCTCCTTCCGCTCGTCCTTCTGCCCCTCGAATTCCTTGTCGGCGCCGGAGCGGTTGACCGCCTTGAGCTCCAGGTCCCCGTACTTGCCGGCCATGGGTATGACCAGCTCGTCGATCTCGTCGAAGCAGAGCAGCACCTCGACGCCCTGCTTGCGGTACATCTCCAGGAGGGGGGACTTGCGCAGGCGCTCCTCGGCGTCGCCGGTGACGTAGTAGATGGCCTTCTGGCCGTCCTTCATCCTGGACTTGTACTCGGCCAGGCTGGTCCAGCCGTCGGCGCCGGTGGACTTGAAGCGCACCAGCTCCATCAGGGTCTCCCGGTTGCCGAAGTCCGAGTACAGGCCTTCCTTGAGCGGCCGGTTGAACTGCTCGGCGAAGGCGCCGTACTTCTCGCGGTCCCGGTCGGCCAGGTCCTTGAGCTCGGAGAGCACCTTCTTGACGGAGGCCGAGCGGATGTTGTTCATGACCCGGTTCTGCTGCAGGATCTCGCGGCTCACGTTGAGCGGCAGGTCCTCCGAATCGATGACGCCGCGCACGAAGCGCAGGTAGGGGGGCAGGAGCTCCTTCTCGTCGTCCGTGATGAAGACGCGCCGGACGTAGAGCTTGACGCCGGGCTTGTAGTCGGCGCGGTACAGGTCGAAGGGGGCCTTGGACGGCACGAAGAAGAGGCTGGTGTACTCGATGGTGCCCTCCGCCCTGGTATGCATCCAGAGCAGCGGGGCTTCCTCGGAATCGGACACGTTCTTGTAGAACTCGACGTAGTCCTCGTCCTTGAGCTCGGACTTGTTCCGGCGCCACAGGGCCTGGGCGCTGTTGACCTGCTCGTCCTTGGCCTTCTTCCTGCCGGTCTTCTTGCCCTTGTCGTCGTACTCGTCCTCTTCCCAGGACAGGCGGATGGCGAAGGCGACGTGGTTGGAATACTTCCTGACCAGCTCCTCCAGCCGCCAGCTGGACAGGTACTCGCGGCCGTCGTCGTTCATGGACAGGGTCACGGTGGTGCCGTGGCCGTCACGGGCGGCCGGCTCGACGGCGTAGGAGCCCTTCCCGTCGCTGGTCCAGAGCCAGGCCGCTTCCTCGCCCGCCTTGCGGGTGAGCACGGAAACCGTGTCGGCCACCATGTAGCTGGCGTAGAAGCCCACCCCGAACTGGCCGATCAGGCTGGAATCGCGCCGCTTGTCCTCAGCCATGGCCGACAGGAAGCGCCTGGTGCCGGAACGGGCGATGGTGCCCAGGTTCTCCACCAGGTCGGCCTCGTTCATGCCTATGCCGTTGTCCTCCAGGGTCAGGGTGCCGGAGGCGGCGTCGAATGAGATGCGGATGAGCGGGTCGAAGGCGACGGACTTGTACGCCTCGTCGGAGGCCGAGAGGTACCTGAGCTTGTCGATGGCGTCGGACGCGTTGGACACGAGCTCGCGGAGGAATATCTCCCGGTGCGAGTAGAGCGAGTGGATGATGAGCTGGAGGAGCTGGTTCACCTCCGCCTGGAACTGGTGCGTGGACATGAGGAACTCTCCTGGTGCGGTGTGTGCCCGGGGGTCGCGCGGCGTCAGCCGCCGGTCCGGTACGGTGCATGCGTCCAGAAGATACCCACGCCGGGGGGGCGTCGGCAAGGAGGGGCGGGGAGGGGCGGGCCAGGAGCTCAGTCGAAGCGGTAGGGCTTCCACTGCTCCACGAAGCCAGGGAAGCCCAGCTCGGCAGCCCTGTCCCGGTGCTTGTCCACGGCGTCCCCGTAGTGCATGAGCCGGGTCATGGCCCTGATCCGGGGCGGCAGGCCGGCCAGCTCGTCCAGGGATGCGTGCACGCCCCCGGTGAACAGCTGGCAGTCGTGGAAGATCGCCTCTATGGGCCAGCGGCCCAGGGCGAACTCCAGCAGCTCCGGGTCGTGGCGGGTGTCGCTGGTGTACAGCACCCTGCCGTCCAGGACCACCGCGTAGCTGGGGGCGGACAAGCGCCAGTCGGCCGCCGAGTCGGGGATGTGCTTGGTGCGGAACATGGACAGGCCGATGGAGCCCACCCGCCCCTCGCAGAGCTCGCGGTCGGCGCCGGGCACCGGCGCGAGCGGGACCGTGTCCCAGAAATCGGAAAAGCGCAGCCAGCGGCCGGAGCTCCGCTCGTTGTAGGCCGCGCCGCCCCGCAGGCTCTTCTCCCACAGTTCCCGGCGGTAGGCATCCGGGGCGGCCATGAGGGGCTTGGTGCGGGAAACGTAGCGGTTCATGAGCATCACCTCCTCCAGGCCGCCCACGTGGTCGGCATGGGAGTGGGTGATCAGGTAGTTCCGGACGGTCATCACCGAGAGGCCCAGCAGTGACAGCGCCTCCGGGGTCCTGGTGCCGCAATCGATGAGGAGGTGGTCCTTTCCCTTCACCGCCAGCGCGTTGGTCTGGAAGAACTTCTTGGTGAACGCGCTGCCGGCCCCTATGAAGGTGAGGGTGAGCCGGCCGTCGTTCTCCAGGGCCAGCTTCGGCGCCTCCGGGGGGGCTTTTCCTTGGACTTGTTCCATCGTTCCATGACTATACTGTATCGGGGCCCGCAATTCAAAACGGGAATCGCGAATGATCGCCGTTTGACATGCCGATGATCTACATGATATAGTAAGGTCACTATTCTGTTTCGGGAGCCAGGAGGGCGGGGTTGTCCACGCTCAAGCGTTACAAGGACCTTGAAAAAAGCCTGGCAAAGCGCCTCTCCTCCGCGTTCCAGCGCTCCGCCGCCGCCGTGGCGGCGTTCTTCAGGGCGGTCGTGAAGGCCGGCCGGCAGAAGATCACCATCATGCTGGTCCCCCACACGGAAAAACGCATCCTCAACCTCCAGATATCCTTTTTCGGCCTCGGTTTCGGCCTGCTGGTGATCCTCGGGGTCGCCGGGACCCTGATCGTCGCCGCCGCGGGCTACTCGGGCGTGGCCGGGGAGCTCGCCGGCAAGGCGGACGCCCTCAGGACGACCCAGTCGGACCTGGACACCATACGCGACACCACGTCCCGCCTCGTGGACTCCGTCCGCTCCTTCCAGGCCGCCCTGGACTCCGCCCTGGCCAAGGTGGGCGCGGACAACGCCGACGGCGCGGCGACGGAACGGGACGGCGACCTGGCCTCGTTCTTCGAGCGGGCGGAGGTGGGCACGGGCCGGCTCCGCGAGGCCGACGAGATCGACCGGGTCAGCGATTACCTGGAGCGGAGCGTGGATACCCTGCAGGAAG
>JAKLIU010000157.1 GCA_022709445.1 Spirochaetota bacterium
CGCGGATACCATCGAGGCCTACGTGGAGCGGAAGCAGCGCGAGCGTACCGTCCTGACCGTGGACGGACAGGATTTCCTGCCCCTGGAAGAGGGCGACCGCGTGGTCTTCCGCAGGTCGGCCATGAAGACCGAACTGTTCTGCGCAGCACGCGGTTCGTTCTACCAGGTGCTGCGCGCCAAGCTCAACTGGTCCGGAGGCCCTGATGCTTGAGGAACTTTCCATCAGGGATTTTGCCATCATAGACAAGCTCTCCGTCCGGTTCGAGGGCGGCCTCAACCTGCTCACCGGGGAGACGGGCGCCGGCAAGTCCATCCTGATCGGCGCCATGGGCTTCCTGCTCGGGGAGAAGGCCGACACCGGTATCATACGCAGCGGGGCCGAGGAGGCCCTGGTCAGCGGGACCGCGGTGGTGGAGGGCAACGACGACGCCCTGGCCTGGCTGTCCGAGCGCGGCATCGCGCCCGAGGGAGGCGCCGTCATCGTGAGGCGGGGCCTCAAGCGCAACGGACGGGGTTCCATCTACGTGCAGGACTCGCCGGTGACCAGGCAGGAGCTCGCCGACCTCGGTTCGCTCCTGGTGGAGGTCCACGGCCAGAGGGACAGCCAGGCCCTGCTCAAGCGCGACAGGCACCGGGTCATCCTGGACAGGTTCGCGGGCATCGAGGGAGACACGGCCGCCTACTCCGCGCGCTACGCCGCCTTGGTCGCGAAGCGAAAGGCCCTGGAATCAATGGCCGGTTCGGAGGCGGAGCGCCAGCGGGAAGCGGAGCTCCTGCGCTACTCCATCGAGGAGATCGACGCGGCGAAGCCGAAGGCCGGCGAGGATGACGTCCTGGCCGACGAGGAGCGGCGCCTGGCGCAGCACGAAAAGCTCTTCGCGGCGCTGGCGGCGTCCCGGGAGCTGGTCGCCGACGCCGACGGGGCGGTTGCCAGGCTGCGCAAGGCCAGGGTCCAGCTGGAGGCGGCCGAGGGCATCGACCCGAGGCTGGCTCCCCTCGCGAGGCGGGTGGACGAATCGTACTACGAGCTGGAGGACGTCGGGGAGGCGCTGCGCTCCTGGGCCGACGGGCTCACCTACGACCCGGGCAGGCTCGAGGAGATCGAGTCCCGGCTGGCCTTGCTGCAGAAACTGAAGCGGAAGTACGGCCCCACCCTGGCGGAGGTCGTCGCGCGCCGGGACGAGTCCGCGGAACGGCTTGCCGCCCTGGAGAACCGCGAGGAGGACCGGGCGGGCCTCGAAGCCGCGGTCGCCGGTATGGAACGCGAGGTGTACGCCGCCGCCGAGTCGCTCTCTGCGGCCCGCTGCGCCGCCGCCGGGCGGCTGCAGGAGGCCGTGGCCTCCATCCTGGCCACCCTGGGCATGCCCGGCGCCCGTTTCGAGGTCAGGCTGGAACGCAAGGCTTCCGTGGACGGCAAGGCCGTCATCGGCCCATACGGCCTCGACGAACCGGAGTTCCAGGTGTCGGCCAACCGGGGCGAACCCCTCAAGCCGCTGGCCATGGTCGCCTCGGGCGGCGAGCTGTCGCGCGTGATGCTGGCGCTGAAGAGCGTCCTGGCCGGAGCCGACGGGGTCCCGTCCATGGTGTTCGACGAGGTGGACACGGGCATAGGCGGGGAGGTGGCCGTCGGCGTCGGGAAGCACCTGGCCGGGCTCGCCGGGAGCAAGCAGGTTTTGTGCATAACGCACCTCGCCTCCATAGCGGCCCGTGCCGATAATCACTACAAGGTGGAGAAGCGCGTCGAGGGCGAGCGGACCGTGACGAGGATAGTCGAGCTCGAGGGAGACGACCGCGTGCGGGAAATCGCCCGCATGCTGTCGGGCGATCCGGGAGGCCAGGCCTCCCTGGCCCACGCCGCCGATCTGCTGTCGAAATTCGGGAATGCGCGAGGACGATAATGGCCAGAATCACGCTCGAGCAGAGGAACCGGTACGCCGCCAAGGTCAAGGAGTACAAGGCGAACACGGATGCGATCCTCGCAGCCGAGCAGTCCCTGCTTACCCTGCTCAAGCAACAGGGTCCGGGTCCGGGCTCGGGCTACGTCCGCATCAAGCTCGCGAACGAGGCGCTGGTCCTCACCTCCTACCACATCCTGGTGAACACGCTCTCCGTGGCGCTCCTGGGCGTCAAGAACGAGGATTCCCTGGCCGAGGCCAGGAAGTCCATCGGCAGGTGCATCAAGTACCTGGAGGAGATCGTCACCGGCTGGGTCGACGCGGCATTCTCCGAGTACGAGAAGAACCTCGAGGACATATCGGAGGTATCGTACGATGACCGCTACGAGCTCCTGCGCAAGATAGGCTTCGCCATCAGGGAGATCGAGGAAGGCTACGGCGCCAACTCCAAGTGGAAGTGGGCCTTCGTCGAGATATGGGCCAAGTTCTCGGTGGTTGCCAAGAACATGCTCGACCTCAAGAAGGCGTACGTCGACATGGACATCGAGTCGGCCAACCGCGAGGTGGTCATGGCCTACGTGGGTTTCGTGAAGCGCATGTTCCAGGCCACGGCCGACCGCTACCGCGAGAAGTACGAGATGTTCTCAAACAAGATGGAGGACTTCAAGCAGGCCATCCTCTACCTCACCGGGCTGCGCCGCCTGCACATCGTGTTCGGGGAACGGTCCGAAGCCGAAGAGCTGAAGAAGAAGATAGAGATATGGAGCGCCAAGCTGGAATCCGACCAGAAGAAGCGCGAAGAGGCGGCCTCGGGCCGCTGATCGCCTACTTCCCGGCCAGCTCGTGCAGCGCGTCGAAGGGGAACAGCTCGCCCATCGTGGTCTTCACCAGCCTGCCGTCGGCGCCGCCGAAGGCCACCGGGAAATCCTTGGATGCGAACTCGCTCAGGACCTGCCTGCACGCGCCGCAGGGGCTCACCGGGTAATCAGAGTCCGGGGTCGACACGGCTATCGCCCTGAAATCACCCTTGCCCTGGGTCAGGGCCGTCACGATGGCGGAACGTTCCGCGCATATCCCCAAACCGTACGACCTGTTCTCGACGTTGGTGCCAAGCACGACGGTGCCGTCCCCGCAGAGGAGGGCCGCGCCGACGCGGAATTTCGAATAGGGTGAGTATGAGCGGTTCGCGACTTCAGTCGCGAGTTCGAACAGCTTCTCGAGTTCCATGCTATCCTCGCCGTGGTCGTGATGGCCGTCCCGGTACGGTCCGGAACCGATTCGTATTGACGGAACGGGATGATACTATATACCATTTCCGCGCGCGTGAACAGAACGCGCGCGCCGGCGGGACCGCCGGCGGACGGGGGAAGCATGGACGACAACGGCCGGCGCGGAACGACGATCACGGTCCTGGTGACCTCGTTCGCGCTCTTGGTGTACTTCTTCGCGTTCGCGCAACCGCTGGCCCAGGAGCTGACCGCGATGCCCCGATGGGTCGTGGACCTGCCCGGCGGGCACGGACCGGCCACCGGGGACGGGCGCATCCCGTTCTCCGCCGGCGACCGCTTCGGGTACTACGCGGAGGACGGCTCGGTCTTCTTCATGGACGCGGCCCCGGGCGGAGCGGCCGTATCGGAGCGTTCCTGGGCGACCATGTCCCCCCCGAGGCTGCACCGGGCCGACACCGGGGCGGCCGGCGCGACACTGGAGGGGCTTCCGTTCTTCAGCGGCGGTCAGCTCTACTCCGGGCTGGCGGACGGCACGGGCCTGAACGCCTACGACAGGGACGGCGCGCTCATGTGGAGCTACCGCTTCCCTGTCCAGCTCAGCGCCTTCGCTTCCGCGCCGGGACTGGCCGTCGGCGGCACCGTGGACGGCTGGATCGAGGGGATCGACGCGAATGGCGCCACGGCCTTCACGTTCTCCCCGGGCGGCAGCAGGCTGCCGGTCATACTGGGCCTTGCCGTGTCGCCGACGGCCGAGTGGGTGGCCGCGGTGGCCGGGCTGGACAGGCAGCGGCTCCTGGTCCTCGGGCGGGGCGGCACGGACTACCGGGTGGCCAGCCATCGGTACCTGGACTCGGACTACCGTTCCCCCGTGCCGCTGGCTTTCCTCGGCGACGAAGGCTACGTGCTCTACATGCGGCCCGATGGCATCGGGGTCTGGTCCCTGGACGGTTCGGTCGACGGGCTGCTGCCGGTCAAGGCGGATGACTTCCAGGCTGCCGTCGACCGGGACGGCGGTGTGGCCTACCTGGTGGCCCGCACGGGCGGGGACTCCGAGCTGGTCGCGTTCCGGCCGCCATCGCGCATACTCGGGCGCATCAGGCTCCCGGCCGACCTGCAGTACCTGTACCTGCAGCGTTCGAGCGTCTATTTCTGCGCGGCCGACCGGCTCGCGCGCATCGATTTCAGGCGGGAGTGAACATGAGACGGATGGCAGTCGCAGCGGCGCTCCTGGCCGCGGCCGTCGCTTCGGCGGCGTTCCGGTGGCCTGCCGACGGCGGGTCGTACCGGCATGGCTTCGGGACGTACCGGAGCGGATTCCTCAAGGGCATGGAGTTCGATGCGTCCGACGGCCTGGTGAGGTCCGCCGGGGACGGTGAGATCGTGTTCGCCTGGGCGGGCGAGCGTCTGCCCGGAGGTTTTCCGGCGGCCGGGGGCGGATTCGCGGCCGTCTCGCACCACTCCGGGCTGATGACCGTGTACGCCGGCATCATCCCCGGTATGGATGCCGGCTCTCCCTCGGTCAAGGCGGGAGCCGTGCTCGGCACAGTGCCCGGGGACCCGATCCCGGCGACGACGATCGCGGCAACAGCCGCGGCGACGACATCCGCGCCTGCCTGGGCTCGGGCTGAACCGGACGGAGGCGTTCTGTTTTTCGTGTATGACAGCCAGGAGCGGCGCTTCGTGAACCCGCTGATGGTCATGGACAAGCTGCCCGACGACAAGAGCCCGGCCATACGCGGCGCGGCCCTGGTGGTGGACGGCAAGGAGCTGGCGCTGGGCACGGCCACGGAAGTCCGCCAGGGAAGCTGGATGCTCCTGGTGGACGCGATCGATGCAGCCCCGTCGGGCCTGGCCGGTCCGCCCTTCGAGCTGCGCGTGCTGGTGGACGGTTCCGAGCGCGCCCGCGCTCTGTACGACGCGTCGTGGGCCTCGGGCGGCCTGTCCTGGCTCTTCACCGAAAAACCGGTGGAGGAACGGTCCTACCTCATGGCCGACGGCAGGACGCGTTTCGGCCCCCTGCAGCTGGCTCGCGGCAAGAGCGTCGTCACGGTGGTGGCGGTCGACTACGCGGGCAACAGGCGTGAGGCAAGCTGGGTCCTCACGGTCCGGTAGCATGGACGGCATCCGTACCTTCTCCACC
>JAKLIU010000158.1 GCA_022709445.1 Spirochaetota bacterium
TGCTGGAGGACCTGCGCATACGGAACATCCCCGTCCTGCAGCTGGGCCACTCCGAGTCGCTCCTGCGCACCCAGAAGCGCAAGTCGGTGCGCATGCGCTCCCGGGTGCCTTCCTACCTGTACCTGCTCAAGCGCCTGGAAGGCGCGTACGAGAAGCCTGAGCGCGTGCCGGGCATGAAGTGCGTGGTGCAGGACCTGTCGGAGGACGGCGTGGCGGTGCTCATCGGCGGCAAGGCCAAGGTGGGGCTCCTGGTGAAGGCCCAGTTCTGGATCGGGGACGACCAGATCGTGGTGAGCGGCACGGTACGCGGCGCCGAGTACCAGGCCGAGAAGAACCAGTCCATCCTGCACGTGGAGGCGGTCCCGCCCAGCGCGCGCATGCGCAACCTGATCCTGGCCCACGTCTACAACGTCCGCGCCGACGAGTCGCCCAAGGGGACGGCCGCCGAACTGGACGGCGACGCCTTTTCGGGATAGACTCCGGGCCTGGCCGCCTTCCGTAACCGCGGCGCCCGCCGCTGGTTGTTGATGTGCCATGAATCTTCCAGCGACCCGCATGGTCGGCTTCCGGGGGTATGATGCGTAGAACCGTTGCAGGGGCCCTGTGCCTCGCGATCGCCGTGTCCGGGGCCTTCGCCCAGGACGCCTCCGAGCTCATCGACACGTACCGGCGCAACTTCGCGCGTTCCTCCCTCGGCACCAAGTACGAGCTCCTGAGGGAGGCCTCCTCCTACGCCGGCCTGGGCCCGCTCTACGACACGGCCCTGCAGTTCGTCCTCAACAACGTATCGCTCCTGTCCTCCGACGTGCTGCTCCGCGACATAACCGTGCTCGCGGTGAACATGGTGAGGAAGGAAGGCTATTCGGCCGCCTCCGGCACCCTCTGGAGCCTGTTCAAGGAGTTCAAGGACAACACGGTGCGCGTGCCCATCCTCCAGACCCTGGGCGAGGTGGCCAAGGGCAACGCGGCCATCGTCGGGGAGCTGAACAAGTTCGTGGACACCCAGCTGTCGCTCTACCGTTCCAGCGTCCAGCCCGACCTCGCCGTCCTGGACGCCGCCCTGGCCGCCCTCGGGAAGCTCGGGGACCCGTCGTCCTTCCCCTACCTGTTCGCGGCCTACGTGGCCAACGTGAACAAGGCCATGACCGACCGGGCGGCCGCCTCCCTGGCGTCCCTCGGCGGGGATTTCTCCGCGTTCCTGTCCGAGGTGATCCGCAAGAACCCGCCCGCGGAGAAGGCCTCCGCCCTGGAAGCCGGCTTGCGGGGCGACGCCCTGGCGCCGGACAAGCGGGCGGAGCTGGCCGAGGTTGCGCTCTCCGTCGGCGTGTCGTTCCAGAGCCCGTCCCCCGCCGACCAGGCCGCCCTGGTCTCCCTGCGCGCCGCGGCCGCCCGCGAGCTCACCGCCCGGGAATGGCAGCGTGCCTCCCCGCTGGCCGTCAAGCATTTCTACGATTTCCAGGTGCAGTACAACCGCGGGCAGGTGTCCAAGTCCAACTTCCTCGAATCGATAGCCCTGCTGGGCGCGATGGGCACCGCGGAGGCGGCCCAGGCCCTCTCCCTCTACCTCCAGCTCATCAACACGGAGACCGAGCAGGGCAAGTCCTTCGACGAGCAGATAGCCCTGGCCGTGGTGAACAACCTGGGCCGGCTGGGCGACAAGGGAGCCTTCGACTACCTCCTGTACATGGGCTACCTGCAGTACCCGGAATCGGTCAAGCGGGCCGCCAGGGACGCCCTGCAGAAGCTCCGCTGGTAGCAGTCGGGGCGGTTTCCCGCGGCGTAGCGGGACCATGCCGCCGGTTCCCGCCCGCAGTTCCCCCCTCGTGCCCTGCGCCGCCGGCGCCTGCCTCTCGCTCTACCTTCCATCGTGCTCGTGGCCTGCCCTCGTCGCGCTCGCGGTCCTGCGGCTCGCTTCGCGCCTCGCGCGCGCGCGTCCGGCGCCGGTCGGCCGGCCCGCGCGACTGCCCGCCCTCGCGCTGACCCTGGGACTGGCGCTGGGGATGGGCGCCCGGTGCCGTGCGGACGCGCTCGCGGGCGGGGCCGGCGGCGGTTTTGCCCCCGGATCCGCCTTCGCGGCGACCGGGGCCGAAGGCAGGGTCGTTTCCGATCCCCGCATGAGCGTCTCCGGGCTGACGGTCCACGAGCTGGAACTGGAGTGCCTGCTGGGACCGGACGGCGCCCGTTCCGGCGCGGCGGGTCGTCTCGCCGTGTTCACGCGCGGCGGCGCGAGGCACCCGCGAGGGACCAGGCTATCGGTCAGCGGCGCGGCCGTCCGGCCGTCCCCCGAAGGGACGACGGGCTGGGCTGCCTGTTTCGCGGAACCCGGAGGCGTGGCGGTCATCGACGCCGCCCCCCGGGTGGAACGGTGGCGCTCGGCCGCCAGGGAGAGCCTGCTGGACGCGCTCCGGGCGGCTGGAGGCGAGGCGGGCCCCCTCCTGGAAGCCCTGGTCGTGGGCGTGCGAGACGAGCTGGATCCCTGGCTGGCCGCTGCCTTTCGCGATGCCGGGTGCGCCCACATCCTGGCCCTGTCCGGCCAGCACGTCATGGTGCTGGCAACCCTGGCGGGCATGCTCCTGGGGCCGTTCCTGGGCAAACCGCGGGCCAGGCTGGCCACCTGCGCCCTCCTGGCCGTCTATGTCTGGCTGGTGGGCCGCTCCCCTCCCGTGGCCAGGGCAGCGCTGATGTACTGGATCGGCACCGGCCTGACCCTGGCCGGGCGGCCCCAGGGGAACGCGACCGTCCTGGCGTCGGCGTTCCTGGTGTCCCTGGCGCTCGACCCCGCGTCGGCCTTTACCCTGTCCTTCCACCTGTCCTACCTGGCGCTGGCCGGGATGTCCGTCCTGGGGCCGCTGTACCGGTTCCTCCTGACCCGCTGGCTGCCACCTCCCGTCGCGTCCGTGATGGCCCAGGGCTATTCCGCGCTCGCGGCGACCGCGCCGGCCAGCCTGCTGGTCTTCGGGAAGCTCAACCCGGCCTCCGTCCTCGTTTCCGCCCTGGCGGGGCCCCTGGTGTCGGCGCTCATGTATGCCGGCATCGCGGGTGCCCTGGCGGTCGGGGCGGCGGGAACCGCCTTTCCCGCCCTCGCGCCCCTGGCGCAGGCGGCCTGCGGCCTGCCCTGGCGTGCCCTGTCGCGCCTGATGGAGGCCGGGGCCAGGGTGCCTTCCTTCGATTCGGCCGCCGTCTCGGCCGCGGCCGCCCTCCCGGAGCCGGCGGTGCGGGCCGCCGCAGCCTGCGTCGTTGCCCTCGGGGGCCTGCTCGTGTATGCTTGGCCCCATGCCCGATACGCCCGTTCCCGCCCCGGTGGACTACGATTCGCCCAAGGAGCTCGCCGCCACCCTGGACCGCCTGGGCTTCGCCATGCAGAAGCGCTTCGGGCAGAACTTCCTGGTCGCCGGCGCCGCCCGCAGGCGCATCCTGGGACTCCTGGAGGCCGAGCCCGGATCCCGGGCCTGGGAGGTGGGGCCGGGACTGGGGGCCATGACCTGGGAGGCCCTGTCCGCCGGGCTGGAGCTGTCGGCCTTCGAGATAGACCGCGGGTTCGCGGAGTTCATCCGTGAGGCCTACGGGAAGCTTCCCGGCTTCGGCCTCTTCGAGGGGGACTTCGTGCGCACCTGGCCCCAGGCCAGGGAGGCGACCGGCTCGCCCGGGCGGGTGTTCGGCAACCTGCCGTACAACGCGGCCGGCGCCATCATCGCGGCAATCATCGAGGGCGGGATGCGCCCCGGGCGCATGGTCTTCACCGTGCAGAAGGAGGCTGCCCAGCGCATGGCCGCCCGTCCGGGCACCAAGAACTACGCCGCCTTCACGGTGCTCTGCCAGTCGGCCTATTCGGTCAAGCAGGCCTTCGACCTGCCCCCGGGCGTGTTCTGGCCCCAGCCGCGCGTCACCTCCACCGTGGTGCTCATGACCGCCCGCCCCGACGCGCTCCCCTGCGCCGGCGACCTGGCCTTCACCCGCTTCACGCGCATGGCCTTCGCCGCCCGCCGCAAGACCCTCCGCAACAACCTGAAGGCCGCCGGCTATTCCGAGGGCGAGATGGACGCCGCGGCCTCCTCTTCCTCGCTCAGCCTGGACTCGCGGGCCGAGGCGCTCTCTCCCGGGGAGCTGGCCGCCCTGTTCTCCGGCTTGCCAACCCGGCCGTAAAACCGTACTATCGGCGCATATGATAGACGTACAATCGAGCTCCGTCGACGAGGACACCCTCGACACCATCCTGGCGGCCGACGTGGACTTCTCCGGCGACCTGTCGTTCAAGGAACCCCTCATGATCAAGGGCCGGGTGTCCGGCTCCATACACACGGAGAGCGACCTCCACGTCGACGAAAAAGCCGTGGTCGACGCCGACATCTTCGCCGGCAACGTGACGGTCCGGGGCAGCGTGAAAGGCAACATCGTCGCCACCGGCAAGGTGGAGCTCTTCGCCTCCTGCCGGATGGACGGCGACATACGCGCAGCGTACGTGACCATGGAGCAGGGCTCGCGCTTCAACGGCATCTGCACCATGACGGGCTCCCCCGATGCCCAGAAAGCGTAGCTGGGCGCTCGCCCTCGCGCTCGCCGCCTCCCTGGGGTCGGCTTTCGCCCAGGCCAAGCCGGACGCCCTCAAGCTGTACCGGGACGGGCTCTACGACGAGGCCAGGGCCGTCTGCCTGCAGGAACTGTCCGCCGATCCCTCCAACCTGGAGTCCTACGTGGTGCTGGGCTGGAGCCTCCTGGCCCTCGGGCGCTACGCCGACGCCGAACTCTACGCCCGCAAGGCCTGGGACACCATCCGCCGCGACCCCAGGATAGTCCAGGTGCTCGGCGAGGCCGCCTTCCACCAGGGCAAGAACGAGGAAGCCCTCGCGCACTTCCAGAACTACGTGAACTTCCTGCCCGACGGCACCCGCCTGGGCACGGTCTACTTCTACATGGGCGAGATCTACCTCCGGATGGAGCGCTGGGCCCACGCGGACATCGCCTTCCGCACCGCCCTCCAGTACGACCCGGGCAACGCCCGCTGGTGGACCCGCCTGGGCTACGCCCGGGAACGCTCCCGCGACTGGGCCTTCGCCCTCCAGGCCTACGACGAGGCCCTGAAGGCCGATCCGGCCCTCGCCGACGCCAGGCTGGGACGCGAGCGCGCCCAGGCCGCGCTCAGGGACTGAAAACCCGTGCCCGTGCCGACGCCGCCCGCGGACCTCCGGGGTTCCGCTTGAGACTCCGAGTATCCTTCCGCGCCTTCGGGTGCAAGCTCAACCAGTCGGAGTCCGAGTCGG
>JAKLIU010000159.1 GCA_022709445.1 Spirochaetota bacterium
GTCGGCGGGCCGCCGGGTTCGCCGAAAAACCGCCAGAGGTTCAGGTCCTTCCGGATCAGCTCCAGCGCCTCTTTTTCCGACAACAGGCTCAGAGGCGTCGCCCGCGCCTTGCCGCCCAGGGTTCCGACCAGGGCCAGGGCCTGGGGCATCTGCAGGTCGTGCTCGAAATTGGGGCGCGACAGGACGATGCGCTCCCAGCCCGTGCGGTCCAGGATCTCGCGCGCCCGGTCGTACCCGAGGAGCGTCGGGTTGAGCTTTATGTAGGTGTCGAAGCCCTTTTCTTCCATAAGATAGGAGCCGATGCGCTCTATCTCGTCGGGGGGGCAGCCGTGCATGGTGGACAGGGTCACCGAGTGGACCGGCGAAGCGCCGTCGGAGGCGAGGGCCGACAGCTCAGCCAGGGCACGTTCCGTCCCGTCCGTCCCGAAGGCCAGCGGGAAGGCGGCTGACCCGACGGCCGCCTTCGCTTCGGCTATGGCCGTCTCCCAGGCCTCCGTGCCCGCCGGCTTCCGCATGCCCTCGATGAACGCGTCGACGCGCGGCCCCTTGATGCCCTCGAGCGTGTAGCCCACGGACATGTTGAACATGAACCCGCCGCGGCCGGCCAGGGCCGCCTGCAGGATGCGTATGGCCAGCCAGCCGCGCAGGTATTCGGCGCGGGCGTCGTCCAGGGTCAGCTCGGTGGACCACTCCACGTTGTGGCCCTCGTCGAGCGCGTCGATGCAGGGCTTGTCGATCTCCAGCGCGTCGTTCTGCTGGACGGTCTTGAGCTCGAAGACCCGCGAGCCGGCCAGCCAGGCGGCCACCAGGTTGGGGGCTATCTGCGTGTGGGGTCCCGCGGCCGGACCCACGGGCAGTCCCACGCGCAGGCCGTTCACCGGGAAGCCCGGCGAGCGGGCTTCCAGCTCCAGGACCCGCCGCACCAGTGCCCCCGGAATGTCGAAGGCGCTCTGCCTGGCAGCCCATTCGCCGGCGACCCGCCCGAGCAGCGCGCGCATCGGAGTCGCATCCATGATCTTGCTCACCTGTACCCCCATCGAAGCAGTTTTCCGTGCCCGGCGGCCGCGACGATGCCGTCAGCCGCCCTGCCGGTCCGGGCGGCCCGTTCGCCGTCCCATACCATCGTCCCCCGCACGAAGGTAGCCCTGACCGAGCCGGCCAGGCGCATCCCCTCGAAGGGTGTTATCGTACCTTTGCTCAGGAGCTCCGCGCCGCGCACGAGCCACTCGCCCGCGGGATCCACCAGGGCCAGGTCAGCGTCCATGCCTACCGCCAGGGTACCCTTGCCGCCCGACAGCCCGTAGCGTGCGGCCGCCCCGCCGGAAACGCAGCGCAGGAAGGCGTCCAGGGACAGCCTGCCGGCGCGCCAGCCCTCCGAGTAGGCGTAGGGGAACATCGTTCCCGTGCCCGGTATGCCACCGTAGTCGTTCCAGGGCGAGCCGGTGTTTTTCTCCGCCACGGTGGACGGGGCGTGGTCGCTGGCCAGGAAGGAGATGGTCCCGTCGGCGAGCAGCTTCCACAGCCGGTCCGCCTGGCCGCGCGACTTGACCGGAGGCGCGGTCTTGAGCGCCGCTCCGCGGGTGGAGAAGTCCTCCCTGGAGAAGGCCAGGTAGTGCGGGCAGGTCTCGGCGCTCGCACCTCCCTGGACGGCCTCCAGGGCCGCCTCGGCGCTGCCCACGTGCACCACGTGCAGCGTCGGCTCGATGCCGCGCGCGAGCGCCCGAGCGGCGGCCACGGCCGCGAGCTCGGCGGACTCCGGGCGCGAATCGACGTAGTCGTCCCAGGTCGGCTCTCGGTCCTCCCGCTGGGCCAGTTCGTGCATGAAGCGCGTGGCGGGCAGCACAACGGAAGGGTCTTCCGCGTGCAGGAGGAGGGGCCGGCCCAGTCCGTGCGCGGCGCGGGCGATCTTGCCGAAGGAGTAGTGGTCCACGGCCGTGAAGGTATCCATGCCGGACACGAAGTAGCACTTGAAGCCGACCACGTCGGGAGCCAGCTCGGCCATGTCGCCCGCCAGGGCCTGCTCCACGCGGTGGCCGGACACCCCGCCGAAGAGCGCGAAGTCCACCACGGCGGTCTCGCCGATTGCCTCCAGTTTTTCCCGGAAGCCCTCCGCGTTGACCACCGGCGGCAGGGAGGTGCAGGGCATGTCGATCACGGCGGTCACGCCCCCGCGGGCGGCGGCCATGGAGCCGTGGCGGAAATCCTCGCGGTGGGTGAAGCCCGGCTCGTCGAAGTGGACGTGCGGGTCGATGGCCCCCGGGAAGATCTCCAGTCCCGTCGCGTCGAATTCGTCCTCGCCAGGCTGCCCGCCCAGGGACTCCGCGATGGCGACGATCCTGCCGTCGGAGATCCTGAGGTCCCGCCTGAGGAGGCGGTCCTCGCCGGGGAATGCGCAGGAGCCGTTCCTGATGATCATGGACGAGCCTCCGTTCCTTGTCCGCCGCCGTCCCCGGGCCCGGCCGCGTCCTCCGCCAGGAAGCGCATCGCCTTCTCGGGGGTCATGGGCAGGTCGTGGAAGGATTCCGCGCCGGGACGGGCGGCCCGCAGCGCGTCCAGCACGGCGAAGTAGCCGGCAATGCCGTACATGAGCGGGGGCTCGCCGACCGCCTTGGAATTGGCGACCGCCACGGGATTGGGCTTTTCGAAGAGCTCGACCCGCATCCGGGGCATGAAGTGCGCGTCCGGCAGCTTGTAGGTGGAGAGCGTGTCGGACAGCAGCCTGCCCGAGGCGTCGAACGCGAGTTCCTCGAGCGCCGCCCACCCGAGGCCCTGTGCGAACGCGCCCTCGATCTGGCCCATGTCCACCAGCGGGTCGATGGAGCCGGCGATGTCGTGCACGATGTACGCGTCGTCGAAGCGGTAGCTTCCCCTGAGGATATCCACGGTGGCCGTGATCGCGGCGCAGCCGTAGACGTGGTAACGGAAGGGCCGGCCCTTCTCGGCGGCCAGGTCGTAGTGTATACCAGGGGTCGCGTAGAAGCCGTGGGCGGACAGGTCGATCCGCCGCTCGTGGGCCAGGGCGACGAGGTCCCGGAACGACAGTCCCGTGTCGGCGTCGCCCGAGCGCAGGGTGCCTTCCACGATGCGCAGGCCGTCCCGGTCCGATCCCGTCCGTTCGGCGGCCAGGTCCAGGAGCCGGGCCGTGATCGCATCGCAGGCCGCCTTGGCGGCCATGGCGTTGATGTCCGAGCCGGTGCTGGCCGCGGTGGGCATGGTGTTGGCCACCGTGGTGGTGCGGGTGCTTTCCACGCGCACGCTCGCCTCCGGCACGCCCAGGGCGCTCGCGGCCACCAGGGCGATCTTGCGCCCGACGCCCTGGCCCATCTCGATGGCGCCGGTGGATACTCCCACGGATCCGTCGTTGTAGACGTGCACCAGGGCCCCGCCCTGGTTCATCATGATCTTGGTGAAGCTGATGCCGAAGCAGAGCGGGAACAGGGCCGCCCCCCGCTTGGTCGAACGGTGGGTGCGGTTGTGGTCGGCGATCTCCGCGCGCAGCTCGTCCCAGCGCGACAGCGCCAGGCAGCGGTCCACGGTGTCCGTGGCGCGGACGTCCTCCGCGGGCATGCCGTAGTGGAAGACGTCCCCTTCGGAGAGCAGGTTGCGCCTCTGGACCTCCGACGGATGCATGCCCAGGGCTCGGGCCGCCTTCTCTATGGCGCACTCCATGACGAACAGGCCCTGCGGGCCGCCGAAGCCGCGGAAGGCGGTGAAGGGCACCAGGTTGGTGCGGCACATGGTCCCGGTCACCCGCACGTTGGGCACGTGGTAGGCCCCGGCGGCGTGGAACAGGGTGCGCGGCAGGATGGCCGGGGACAGGTCGGTGGCGGCGCCGGCGTTCTGGTAGTAGTCAGCCTCGAAGGCCAGTATCCTGCCGTCGGCCGCCAGGCCTATCTTGAAGTCCGACGAGTAGGGATGGCGCTTGCCGGTCGCGGTCATGTCGTCGCGGCGGTTCAGGTAGAGCTTCACCGGCCGGCCTGTCAGGACCGCGCCCAGGCTGGCCAGGCAGGCCCAGCCGGAGGCCTGGTCCTCCTTGCCCCCGAATGCCCCGCCCAGGCGCCTGGTTTCCACCTCCACCAGGTTCATGGGCAGGCCCAGGACGCGGGCGACGATCTTCTGCACGGCCGTGGGCGCCTGGGTCCCGGAGATCACGCGCACGCCGCCGGAGTCGTCGGGCAGGGCGTAGGCTCCCTGGGTCTCCAGGTACACGTGCTCCTGGCCCGCGGACTCCACGCGGCCTTCCGCCACCACGGCGCAGTCCTTCCATGCGGAGGCCGTGTCGCCCATGCGCTGCGTGCGCGGCGAGAGGATGATGTCCCCCCGGGCGAAGGCGACCCGCGGGTCGGTCACCGGTTCAAGCTCCACGACGCCCAGGAGCCGGACGCGGGCGGCCGCGCGGCGGGCCAGTGCGCGGGACGACGCGAGGACCAGGGCGATCACCTGGCCCCGGAAGTGCCACTCGCCGTCGGCCAGCAGTTCCTCGTCCATGACGGCCGAGCCCAGCTGGTTCTCCCCGGGTATGTCGGCCGCGAGGAAGACGCGCACCGACGGGTCCAGGGCCAGGGCCCGCGACGGGTCGACCCCGGTGAAGGTTCCCTTGGCGCAGGGTGAGAGGACCGGGGCAGCGTGCAGGGTTCCCGCGGCCACCGGCATGTCGTCCAGGTAGCCGGTGCGGCCCAGCACGTTCAATATGGAATCGGGGTTTCGTTTCATGGCATCAGTTCCTCGTCGAGCTTGAGGGCGGGCCAGAGCCTGATGAAGTGCGCCCAGGCCAGCCGTTCCATGAGCCGCCTGCGGTAGCCGGCCGAGCCGCGCACGTCCCCGATCGGGGCGCCCGAGGCCATGGCCAGGCTGCCAGCCTCGCGGGCGAGGGCGGCTGATGGCTTCCTGCCGGTAAGCAGGGCTTCGAGATCCGGGAGCCTGAGCGGCACCGGGGCGATGCCGCCGGCCGACCAGCGCGCCCGCGCCACCGTCCCGTCGGCGGCCATGGTCACGGCCAGGGCCGTGTTGACCGTGGCTATGTCCAGGCGCGCGCGCTTGGCCGATTTCTCGAAGTTGAAGAGCACCGGCCCGGCCGGCAGGACGATGCGCGCTATGCGCTCGCCGGGGGCCAGCGCAGTCTTCTTGTATGAAAGGAAGAATTCTTCCAGCGGGATCGTGCGGTTGGCGCCCGCGCCCTCCAGGTCCAGGCTCGCGCCCAGGGCCAGGAGCATGGCAGTCATGTCGGCTATGGGCGAGGCGTTG
>JAKLIU010000016.1 GCA_022709445.1 Spirochaetota bacterium
CCAGGGCCTTGAGCGGATCGCGGTACCTGATGATGTCGAGTCCGAGCGGCTTGAGGTAGAACCCGGCCAGCCCCGCCACGGAGTCGTCCGCTATGACGAGCAGGGCCTTCATTCGGTGCCCTTGTTCAGCACGGTGTAGGCGACGATGTACCAGATGTCGTCCCGCTTCTCCAGCTCGTACCGGTACTCCTTGAGCATGCTGAAGCCGGGGTAGGCGAACTTGGCCAGGACCACCACGGTGCCGTAGGACTGCCCGTACCGCGTCTCCAGGATCTCGAAGGAGCTGGGCACCACCACGATGTCCGCGTCGACCACGCTGGCCATCAGGTCCACCCGGTACGCTTCCAGCATCCTGCGGCGGCCGTCGTCGGACTCGCGGTCGTAGGAGCGTTTCTTCTCGGGATTGGCCCGCAGGAGGCGCTCCAGGTCCAGGTAGAGGAAGAACTCGTTCCAGCGCGCCTTCTGGCGGGCCTGGATGGTGCGGCTGACCACCTCGTCGGGGGAGATGCGCTCGGCGCGCAGGATCTCCGCGGTGCCGGCGCCGAAGGCCATGGACGAGGCCGGGGTGGGCGCGCCGGGCCGCACGGAGAGCGAGAGGGCATTGGAGCCGATGGCCGGCGCGGCGGCCGCCTGGACCGAGCCGCCTCGGCCCGCCAGTTCCGGCCAGAAGGAGCAGCGCACGATGTAGGCGCCGGGGTCCTCGATGGACACGTAGTCGCGCAGGTCCTCGATGAAGGAATATTCCTCTCCGGGCTGGAGCGCCAGCTCCCGGTAGAAGGCGGGCGAATCGGAGGCCATGGCGCGTTTCCAGGAGTCGCTGGCCTCCAGGGAGCGGTTGGTCAGGGTGAGAACCTGGAACGACACGGACAGCCGGCGTTCCTCCGCCAGCTTGAAGCGGAACGGCGCGGGCGAGTCGTTGCGTATGGTCACCTTCACCGGTATCTCGGCGCCGGGCACGTACATGCGCTTGTCGAAGAAGCCGATCGACACCTGGGCCTGCGCGGCGGCGAGGGCGCAGGCGGCGACGGCCAGCGCGGCCGCAAGGACTGTTCTTCGGGCGTACACTTCCTGCGTCTCCTTGTGGGGGTACCGGCCGGTGCGGGGGCCGGCGTATACCAAGCGCCCGCTTTCGTGTAGTATGGCACGGACGCTATCCTCCTTCAATTGTCGGACGATTCGCATGAACACCTTACGCATCTCTGCGCTTTCAAGGAAACTGGCCTCGCACCCGCCGCTCCGCGAGGCGCTCTCCCGCATCCGGGGGGGCGACTTCCCCGTGGACTGCTCCGAGCTGGAACTGCCCCTGGCCGCCATGCTGGTGTCGGCCGCGTCGGCGGCGGAACCGGGCAGGCGCTTCCTGGTGGTCACGCCCACCGACGCGGAGGCGGAAGCCTTCGCCTCGGACTGCCAGGCGTCCGGCGCGCGCGCGATGGTCTTCCCGTGGTGGAAGACCGCCGCGTACCGGCCGGTGGAATCCCGCTCCCAGGCCTTCGGCGAACGGGCGGCCGCCCTGGCCGCCCTGCTCGACGACGAGGGGCCGCGGATCGTGGTGGCCGGCCAGCGCGCGGCCATGACGCCCGTCCCGCCGCGGGCCGGCTTCGAGCGCTGCCTGCACCGTGTCCGCAGGGGGGACGCCATGGACGGCATGGCCCTGGCGGACCGGCTGGCCTCCTGGGGCTACCTCAGGGTGCCTCGGGTGAGCCTGCCGGGCGAGTTCGCCCTGCGCGGCGAGGTCCTGGACATCTGGATGCCCGGCGACGCCGACGCCCTGCGCATCGTATTCGAGTTCGACGAGGTGGAGGGGCTCAGGCGCTTCGAGCCGGTATCCCAGGCTTCCAGCCCCGACCGGCCGGAATCGGTCCTCCTGCGTCCCGCCCGCGAGATGGTCTGGACCCCGGCCCTGGCGGAGGCCGCCGGGACGGCGCTGCTCGCCTGCCCGCGCTCGGGCGCTGACGACCACGAGGCACGGGTGGCGGCCATGGTGGAAGCGCTCTCGGAGCAGGGCGACTGCAAGGGCGAGGAGAACCTCTTCCCCCTGGCGCACGGCCGCCTGGCGAGCCTGTTCGAGTACCTGGACCAGGGCTCGGTCGCGGTCTTCCTAGAACGGGAACGGCTGTCCGGCCAGGCCGACGCGGTGCGGCGCGAGTACGCCGGGCTCTACCGCAAGGCCCTGATGGACGGCCCGGTTCCTCCCCCCGAACGCATACTGGTGGACCTCGACAGCCTGGCGGCGGATTTCCCCCGCTGCGTGTCGTCCTGGTCGCTCCGCGACGCCGACGCCGGCGGGCGCCTGGCCTGCGGCTCCGAGCCGCCCCGGTCGTACTTCGGGAACGTCACCTACTTCCGCGACGAACTGGCCACCCTGGTCAAGGCCGCCTACGAGGTCCACGTGTTCGCGGAGAACGGCCTGCAGGCGGAGCGCATCCGTTCGCTCATCAAGAACGACGCGGTCACGGTCCACGACGAGGGGCTGTCGGCCGGCTTCACCGTGCCGTCCGCGCGGCTCACCGTCATCCACGAGGGCGAGATCTTCGGCCGGCGCAAGCGCGCCCCCAAATCCCTGAAGAGCGTCCGCTCGCGGGTGATCGACACCTTCGTGGAGCTCAATCCCGGGGACTTCGTCGTCCACGTGAACTACGGCATCGGCCGTTTCACCGGCATCGAGCGGCTCAAGGTGCTGGGGAACGACCGCGACTACGTCAAGATAGAGTACGCCGACGAAGAGAACGTGTTCGTCCCCATCGAGCAGGCCAACCTGGTCCAGCGCTACATAGGCAACGAGGGCGACGAGCCGCGCATGGACCGTCTGGGCTCCAAGTCCTGGGAGAACCGCAAGAACCGGGTCAAGAAGTCCGTGGAGGACCTGGCCGAGCGGCTCATCCGCATCTACTCGCGCCGCAAGCTGGCCAAGGGCTTCGCCTTCCCGCCGGACGGCGAGTGGCAGACTGCCTTCGAGGCCGCCTTCCCGTACGAGGAGACGCCCGACCAGCTCACCTGCATAGAGGACGTGAAGCGCGACATGGAGAGCGAGCGGCCCATGGACCGTCTGGTCTGCGGCGATGTCGGCTACGGGAAGACCGAGATAGCCATGCGCGCCGCCTTCAAGGCGGTCATGGGCGGCAAGCAGGTGGCCTTCCTGGCGCCTACCACCATCCTGGCGGAGCAGCACTTCGAGAACTGCCAGGAACGCTTCCGCGGCCTGCCGGTGAGCTTCGGGATGCTGTCCCGCTTCGTGGACCGGGCCGAGCAGAAGAAGGCCCTCGCCGCGGCCGCCGAGGGCCGCATCGACGTGCTCATAGGCACGCACCGCATCCTGCAGAAGGACGTAGCCTTCAAGGACCTCGGGCTCCTGATCGTGGACGAGGAGCAGCGCTTCGGCGTGAAGGACAAGGAGCGGCTCAAGGAGATGAAGGCAAACGTGGACGCCCTGACGCTCACCGCCACGCCCATCCCGCGCACCCTGCACATGTCCATGCTCAAGATACGCGACCTGTCGGTGCTGACCACGCCGCCGGTCAACCGCCACCCGATCCGCACCGTGGTGGACGAGTTCCAGCCGGACCTGATCGCCCAGGCCATCCGCCGCGAGGTGGAGCGGGACGGACAGGTGTTCTACCTGCACAACCGCATCGAGTCCCTGGAGGAGACGCGGATCTTCCTGCAGCGGCTCCTGCCCGAGGTGATGATCGAGACCGCGCACGGGCGCATGGACTCCCACGAGCTGGAGGACATCATGCACCGCTTCGTGCACCGCGGCTTCCACGTCCTCGTGTCCACCACCATCATCGAGAACGGCATCGACATCCCCAACGTCAACACCATCGTCATAGACCGGGCGGACATCTACGGCATCAGCCAGCTCTACCAGCTGCGCGGGCGGGTGGGGCGCTCGGACCGGCTGGCGCACGCCTACCTGTTCTACCCGGACGGCAAGGCCCTGTCCGAGATGGCGATGAAGCGCCTGCAGATCATCTCGGACTTCACCGAGCTGGGTTCCGGCTTCAAGATAGCCATGAAGGACCTGGAGGTCCGCGGGGCGGGCAACCTCCTGGGGCGCGAGCAGTCGGGCGACATCTATTCCGTGGGTTTCGACCTCTACCTCAAGCTCCTGGACGAGGCCGTCGCGCGGCTCTCCGACGAGGGATGGAACGCCGAGGAGGAGCCCTACCTGGAGCTGGAATACGCCGGCTTCATCCCGGATTCCTACATCGCCCACCCGGCGGTGAAGATGGAAATCTACAAGAAGCTGGCTTCCATCGGAGGCAAGGACGACCTGGAGTCGCTCTACGCGGAACTGGAAGACCGCTTCGGGCCGGTGCCCGAGGAGGTGTCCAGCCTGCTGGCCCTGGCCGAGATCAGGATCCTGTGCAAGGCCCTGTCGGTGGCTTCCCTGCGGGAGCGGAGGGGCTTCGTCACCGTGGAGTTCATGAAGGTGGCCAAGGTGTCCGTGGACCGGCTCCTGCGCATGATGAAGGAGAGCGGCCAGAAGATGAAGCTGGACCCGTCCAGGCCCAACGTGCTGATGATAGCCACCGGCCCCATCGGGCTCAAGGAAAAGAGCGAGTTCATTCGCGAAAAGCTGGCGGCCCTGGCGGGCTGAAAATCCAGGGCTTTCAGCGGGGCGCCGTCAGGGATCGACGGCGAAGCGCTCGTGGAACCGGTAGCGCTCCAGGATGTCGACCAGCTCGGGCGAGAAGGCCAGGGACAGGCTTCCCTTCTGGACGCCGCTGGGCAGCCGGGCGATCTCCGCGACCGTCGCGGCAACCGTGAACTGGAAGCTCCTGAAGTACAGCTTGGCCGACACCGCCGCGTCCTTCCGGAGCTCCTGCGCGGCCATGGGCAGGAGGAAGTCCAGGCGGTCGCTGGCCACCGCGAATACGGCGGCCTTGACCTTCTCCGCGCCGTAGCCCAGCTCCGTAAAGTTGTTGTAACCCATGGCCGCGGCGCTGGCCGCGTCGATCCTGACCGGCTTGCCCTTGAAGTCCTCGTACTCCGCCTTCAGGCGATCCATCATGCCCAGGTAGTCCTCCACCATGGAGCATATGTCCGGCGGGCAGGGTTTCCAGGCCACCGAGACCAAGCCTATGGACGCGCGTCCCCTCATGGGCGTGATGGACTTGACCAGGCAGCGCGCGAACACCTTGATCGGCTGCTGGGCGTTGGCCGGCTGGAAAACGACGGTGACCCCGGCGAGCCCGTTCGCGAAGCGCTGGAAGAATGCCATCTCCTGGGGCGAGAACGAGGCCAGCAGCACGGCTCCCGACAGCGAGAGGCGGTAGGGCACGCAGGCGATGTTGTAGGTGTCGATCTTCACCAGGGTCTGCCCGGGCGCCAGGCCCATGCGGGCAGAGGCGAAGGGCGTGACGGTGATGGTCTCCTGCCGGATTTCCGGCTCGGGGGCGCCGGGCTTCTGCGTTTGCATCGTGCTACCAGTGTAACCCGGCATCCGGCATAGTCAAGCCGGGTCTTGCTCCGGACTCAGCCCCGGCCGGGCCTGCGGACCTTCCTGCCCGTCGGGCGGGAGCCACCGGAGCGGGCGTCGCCGCTGTGTTTCGGGGTCCCTGCCCGGTCCGGCCGCGGGTCGGGCCGCGGGAGAATCGCCGCCGCACCGGCCGCGGACACGAGGAACACAGTCGGCACCTTGCCGAGCGCCGGCGGCTCGCGCCGCCACAGGCCGGCGGTACCCCGGATAACCAGCTCGGCGGCGGTGGCGATGCCGGAGGCCGCGCACACCAGGGTGTCCGGTCCCAGACCCTCGCCCATGCTCACCGCCATGCGGTCGCTCCGGTAGGGAGTCTCTATGAAGATCTGGGTGGATCCATCGCGGGCGGAGCGGGCCTCCAGCTCGCGGAGCGCCCGGGCGCGGCCGGGGGGATCGGCGGGCAGGTAGCCCAGGAAGGAGAAGCGCTGCCCGCCCATGCCCGAGGCCATCAGCGCCATGACGATGGAGCTGGGGCCGGGGAGGGGTACCACCCGGATGCCCGCGCGGGCTGCGGCGGCCACCAGGTCGGATCCCGGATCCGCCACGCAGGGACATCCGGCCTCGGACACCAGGGCCGCGTCCCTGCCCGCGCGGAGAGGCTCGAGGAGGGCGTCCAGCTCCGCGGCAGGCGTGTGCTCGCTCAGCTCGGCCAGGCTGGAGGCGTCGAGGCCGGCCGGGTCCATGAAGCGCGACAGGAAGCGCCTGGCGCTCCGGCGGTTCTCGACGATGAAGTCCCTGAGCCCCGCCACGGTCCGGAGCACCATGGGCGCGAGCTCGTCGCGAGGGTCACCGTCGCCTATGGGCACGGGTACCAGGAAGAGGGTTCCGCTCACAGGGCTTCCTCGGGGGCGCGTTGCAGGAAGGAGACGGTGTACGATTCCAGGAGTCCGGCGAAGTCGCGGTCCGCCTCCAGCTCCAGGGCCTTCATGGCCAGGCTGGACCCGGCGGTGGAGGATTCCTTGCGCGAGAGCGGCAACCGGCGGCCGATCAACGACATCTCCATGGACCGGTCCCGCACCAGGCGGAGCCCCGCCGCGGCTATGCGCAGCTCGGCGATCGCGCCTCCCTCGAAACGGGCCGCGCCCACGAAGACGGCCGCGCCTGGATGCGGGTAGCGCGCTTCGCCCATCTGGCGCAGCGCCCAGGAGCTCCAGCGTGCCACCGGCACCCGGACCCTGGTCAGGAGGCTCCCTTCAGGGAAACGCGGCCTGCCGTCCTCGCCGACGAGCCGGTTGACGCTGGACCAGCGCGAACCCGTCGCGTCGCGCAGCTCGAGCGCCGCATCCATGCAGGACAGCACCGGGGTGCAGGACATGAAGCGGTGCCGGGCGCAGAGGTTGCCGCCCAGCGTGGCCATGGCGCGCGTGAAGGCCGTGCCGACCGACAGGCAGCATTCCCTGAGCATTCCCAGGCCTATCCCGCGGGGGAGGGCAAGGATGGCGGACAGGCTGACCATGGCGCCCAGTTCCACGTAGCGCGCGGACCGGGTGACGCCGCGGAGTTCGGGGATGCCTCCCAGGTCCAGGATGGACGGACCGCCCGGCCGGTCCCAGGTCCCGGGATCCGTCATGAGGGCCGTCCCGCCCGCCCAGGGCACCGCTCCCGGCCTGCGCCTGAGGAAGGCCATCGCCTCCGCGAGGGATGACGGCGCGGACACGTCCTCAATGCGCCGCACGTGACCTCCCCTTGCCTGACTTGGCCTCCAGGGCGCGCCGCGCGGCCGCCAGCACCGTCGTCGGCGAGGCGCAGCGGCAATAGACCGACGACATGGTCTCCACGATCTCGCTCTCCGTGGGCTCGTGCGGGGCGGCCACCAGGGAGCCGGCGGCCATCATGGTGGCGGCGTCGCAGAAGCCGCAGAGTTCCACTCCCAGCTCACCGAAGGCCTTGGCTGCCGCAGCGTGCGCGGCCGTGCCCCTGAAGCCTTCCCAGGTGACCACCGTCCGTCCGCGAACCTTGAACATGGGCACCAGGCAGGACGGCACCAGCTGGCCGTCAAGGAAGACCGCGCACTTGCCGCACAGCCCGATGCCGCAGTCGTTCATCATGCTCTGTATCCCGCATCGGTCGCGCAGCGCGTCGGAGAGCCGTTCCATGGGATCCACCGAGAGGGTCGCGGACTTGCCGTTGAGCGTGAACTGGACGTTCATCCGTTCTCCTCCCCTCGCGCGTCGGCCTCGCCGCCGGGCAACGAGTTCCAGGGCCGGTCCAGGGCCTGGCTCATGGCGTTGGCGAAGGCCGCAGGTATGGTCGCGTAAGCCAGCTCCCCTATGCCCAGGGGGGCGGCCGCGGATTCGTCCTCCAGCAGCTCGACTCGGATCGGGGGGGCGTCTTTGAGCCGCGCGAGGCGGTAGGACGCGTAGGCCGCCTGGTCGGCGGGGCCCGCGCCCAGCTCGAGGCGCTCGGTCATGCACTGGCCCAGCGCCCTGGCCACGTCGCGCTCCAGCGAGTCCCTGGCCTTGGCGGGCAGCAGGAACCTGCCGGCCTTGGCCACCAGCCACGCGCCCTTGAGCACCGGCGCGCCGTCCAGGGGATCCAGTCGGAGTTCCACCACGGCCCCGGCCCAGGACGCGCCATCCAGCGACGATTCCTTCCGCGTCCGCGGGCGGTAGGCCTTGCGGACGGCTATGGGAAGGGCCTCCCGGAAGCGGCGCTTGCGTATGCCCTCGCAGGCCTCGACGATCAGCCTGGTGGTGACCGACACGCTGCGGGAGAGGGACGCGAGGCCGGAATTGGGCACGCGGTCGGTCCGCACCGGCTCCAGGGTGACGTCCGCCGGGTCGATGCCGATGATGGCGGCGGCCTCGGTCTTCCAGGCCAGTGCGGTACCCGAGGCTCCCGGCACCGAGCTGGTGCGTATGGTCAGCGTCGAGTCCATGGCGAGCTCCACCTCCACGGAGGCGGCCTCGGTGGCCGGTCCCGCGCCCGAGCCGATGCCTGCCGGCACCTGCGCCGAGAACGCCAGCCCAATCCCGGAGCCGGGAGCCTCGCCGGGCTCGTCGCGGCGCTTGCGCATGAGTTCGTAGGCGGAGCGCTTGCGCCGGTAGTCGCTGGCGGGCAGGAGCAGCGCCGCGATCTCGTCGTAGGGGACCGCCTTCCTGAGCGCCTGGCCCAGCGCCTCGTCGCCCTTGCGCGCCGCATTGGCCGAACGCCATTCCGACGGGTCGGCATCCATCGCCAGGGCGCAGGCTTCGGCCATGCGCTCGCGCGCGAAGTTCACCGACATGGTGCCTATCCCCGCGAAGGCGCCCATGGGGGGCAGGTTGCTCTCGACCGCCCAGGCGGTGGCGCGCAGGTTGGGGCAGCGGTACGCGCCGCCCAGGGTGCGGGCCGCCCGCGCAGCCAGGTCGTCCGCCAGGGGGCCGTAGGCTCCCACTTCCAGCGCCAGGCGCGCGTCCAGGGCGGTGAGCATGCCGGATTCGTCCAGCCCGGCGCGCACGGTTCCCAGGAAGGGCGCACGCTTGGTCGTGTAGAGGAAGTCCTCCTCCCGCGTGAGTACCAGGAGGGCGGGCCGCCCGCACACCAGGGCCGACAGGGCGGCGTGGCAGGCCAGGAGCGACGGGTACCATATCTTGCCGTCCAGGTGCGGCCCCAGGAGGGTAGGCTGCACCACCACCTCGTCGTCCTTGACCGCGAGCGCGGCCGCCACCTCGTCCCGGACATTGAAGGGCCACTGGGTGGAGGCGTACACCATCATCTTGTCGTAGTCGAAGGCCGCCGCCGCCCCCTGGGGCTCGGGGTAGTAGTGGTCCTGCGGGGACATGCGGAACTCGCCCTCGACCACCCTGAAGGCGGAGGCCATGGCGCCGTCCACGTCACCGTGGTCCAGTCGGTGCCTGGCCAGGAGCCGTCCCGACTCGAAGCAGTCCGATGGGAAGGACGGCCGTTCCTCGTCCACCGCGACCCGGGCCAGCCGCACCGCCTCGCGCACCCTGGCCCGGTCCGGCCCGACGATCAGGGCCACCGGTTCGCCACGGTAGGACACCCGGCCGGACGCCAGGATGGGCACCGACGCGCCGAGGGCCTGCAGGGTCTTCTTTCCGGGTATGTCGTCGGCGGTGAGGCTGCGGTACTCCCTGGGCAGGTGCGGGATCGAGATGGAGCGGAGAACGCCCCGCGAGACGGGCGAGCGCACCGTCCCCACCCAGGCCATGCCCGGGGCCGAGAAGTCGGAAACGCGCCGCAGGTAGGGCCGGCGATCCTCCGGGTCCGCGGTGCCCGTCATGTCCCGGCTTGGCCGGAGGCCGCGACTGTCGCCTGGATGACCCGGCCGACCCGGCTCGCGTCCATGCCCTGCCAGATGGGCAGGCTGAGGGTCTCCTCGAACATGGACAGGGCGTTGGGGAAGGATTCCGGCCGGAGCTTGCAGCGCTCGGACCAGTAGGGCATGAGGTGGAGGGGTATGAAGTGGACCGACGCGCCTATGCCCGCCTCCCCCAGGGCCTCGATGACCTGGTCCCGGCCGGGACCGGGTCGGTCGGCGCGGATCCGCAGGGAGTACAGGTGCCAGGCGTGTCCGTCGCCCCGGGGCGGCAGGCGGAACCGGTCCATGCCGGAAAAACCGGCGTCGTACGCGGCCGCGATGGCCGTCCGCTCGGCGAGGAACCGGTCGGCCTTGCGCAGCTGCACCCGCCCCATGGCCGCGAGGATGTCCGGCAGGTTGTACTTGAAGCCGGCCTCGGTGACGGCGTAGCGCCAGGACGCCTTCTTGGAGGTATAGCGGTCCCATACCTCTCGGTCTATGCCGTGCATGCGCATCCGGGACATCCGGTCCGCCAGCTTTGGATTGGCGGTGACGACCATGCCTCCCTCTCCGGTGGTGATGGTCTTGGTGGCGTAGAACGAATAGACGCCCGCGTCGCCCAGGGTTCCCGCGAAGCCGGAGGGCGACCGCGAGGGGAAGGCGTGGGCGGCGTCCTCGACCACGGCGCAGCCATGGCGCCTGGCCAGTGGAAGTATGGCGTCCATGTCGCAGGGCAGGCCGCCCACGTGCACGGGAATGATGGCGCGCACGTTGCGGGTCGAGGCGAGCACTTTCTCCAGTGCGCCGGGATCCATGTTGTAGGAATCCGGGGCCACGTCGCAGAAGGCCAGCTCGGCCCCCAGGTGGCGCGCGACGGCGGCCGTGCTGGTGAAGGTGTAGGGGCTGGTGACCACCACGTCGCCCGGGCCTATGCCCAGGGCCTCCAGGGCCAGGTGCAGGCCGCTGGTGGCCGAGTTGACCGCCAGTGCGCGCGGGCTGCCGGCGAACTCGGCGAATTCCTTCTCGAAGGCCAGGGTCTCGGCGCCGGTGGTCAGCCAGCCGGAGCGCATGATCCTGAGGACGGCTTCCTCCTCCTCCGAATCCATGGAGGGGCGGGCGAATGGAATGAAATCAGTATTCGGGCTCATCCTGGACTTCCTCCACGCTGGGCACGGCGGCCCTGAGGGCGGCGCGCAGGACCCTGCGGTTGCGGTACGCGTCCGGCCTGGCCGGGTCGCGGAAACAGGCCGGCCTGAGGGCGTCAAGCGCGGCCCGCAGGTCGAAGGCGGGGGCCTTCCTGGCCAGCCGGTTGATCTTCCGGTACGGCGTCGGGACCAGTTCCTCGTCCCCGGACACCAGCCGTTCCTCCAGCCGCTCCCCGGGCCTGAGGCCAATATACTCGATCGGGATGTCCTTGTCCGGCTCGAAACCGGAAAAGCGTATGACCTGCTCGGCCAGGTCCCGGATCAGCACCGGCTCGCCCATGTCCAGGATGTAGGACTCGCCGCCTTCGCCCACGCCGCCGGTCTTGAGCACCAGGGAGCAGGCCTCCGGGATGGTCATGAAGTAGCGCCTGGCTGCCGGGTCCGTGACGGTCACCGGGCCGCCCTGGGCCACCTGCTTCATGAACAGGGGCAGGATGGAGCCGCGGGAACCCAGGACGTTGCCGAAGCGGACCGTCATGAAGGACTGGCCGGCGGCCGCCCGGGCCTGGGCGTCGGCCACGATCCGCTCGGAGAGGAACTTGGTCGCGCCGTAGACGCAGAGCGGATCCACCGCCTTGTCGGTGCTGATGAGCACCAGGCGCTTGACCCCCGAGCCGAGGGCCGCGTCCGCCAGGTTGAGGGTGCCGAACACGTTGTTCTCCACGGCGGCCACGGTGTTGGCCTCCATCATGGGCACGTGCTTGTAGGCGGCCGCGTGGAAGACCACCTCGGCCCGCAGGCGCTGCAGCACGGAGGCGACGTAGTCGCGGTCCTTGAGGTCGCCTATCACCGGGACGATGGCCGTGGATTCGCCCACGCCGCCGGCCTGCAGGAGCCGGAGTTCCCGGTCGATCTGGTAGATGGAGTTCTCGCCGTGCCCGAACAGGTACAGCCGTTCCACGCCCGCGGACAGGAGCTGCCGGGACAGCTCCGAGCCGATGGAGCCTCCGGCGCCGGTGATGATCACGCGCTTGCCGCGGAGCCAGGCCAGGCTTTCCCTGAGGCCGACCGCGACCGGGGTGCGCCCGAGCAGGTCCTGGGGGTCGATCTCCCGGGCCTGGACCAGGTGGGCGTCGCCCTCCACGATCTGCGCTATGTCCGGCAGGATGCGTATGCGCGCGAAGCCCGCCCGCTTGAGCATGAAATACAGCTCGCGCAGGAACTCCCTGGAGGCGCTGGGGATGGCGATGATGGCCTCGTCGGCCGGCGTGCGGTGGAGCAGGTTGACCACGTCGCGTATCGGGCCCAGCACGGGCACGCCTTCCATGCGGCGGCCGATCTTGAGCGGGTCGTCGTCCAGGAAGGCCACGATGGTCCCGAACACGCCCTTTGCCCGTATCTCGCGGGCGATGGACCTGCCGGCGAAACCGGCCCCTACGATGTAGATCCTGGGAAGATCGCTTGCTGCCATGTGTACCGCCGCGTCCTTTCGGTCCGGTTCCCGGGGACCCGGCGGCGGTTCAGGCCTTGCCGGGTTCCGTGATCACCTCGAAGGACAGGTCGATGAGGAAGGAGTCCTGGCACAGGTCCAGTCGCACCTTGGCCCGGCGCTTGCGGCGGTCCACCTTCACGATCATGCCCTCGAGGCCCTTGAGCGGACCCTCCAGCACGACGATGCGATCGTCGGGGCCGAAGGTCACCCTCGATGTATCGGCAGCTTTCCCGAACGACATGAAATGGGCGATCAGCCTGCGGTCCCGCTCGCCGACCGGCCTGGGCTCGAGCGTGGAGGGCAGGAAGCGCACGAAGTGCCGGCTGCCGCGGAGGAGCCAGCGGCTGGAGCTGCCGATCTCCGCGGTTTCGGAGGCGAGGAAGACGTAGCCGGGGAAGATGGGGCGTTCCTCCCGCCTGATCTTGCCGGCCCGGCGTATGCTGAGGGCGCGCTTGGGCACCAGGAGGGCGTCCCCGAAGCCGGGAACCGCGGAGAGCCGCCTGGCGAATTCCTGCTCATGGCCCGTCCAGACCTGGACGGCGAAGTATTCCATCCGGTCGTGACCTCCGGCTCCGCGCAACCTGCGGTTCCGCGCAACGTGAGGTTGCGTGGAGTACAATATCTATCATGGGGCGCGTCCCGTCCGCAAGCGCCGGTTTCCCTCAACCGAAGGGAGTTTTTTTCCGATACCCTGAGGGAAAAGGATCATGCCGTGACCAGAATGCCGTTCCTGGCGCTCGCCGCCTGCCTCGTCGCCTCAGTCCCCGCCGCGGCCCAGACCGTGCAGGTCGTGGTACTGGCGGACGAGTCCTCGCCAGGCGACCCGGCGCTGTGGGAGGCCCTGGTGGAGGGATGCCTGGACGCCCTGTTCGAGACGGGCGTCATAGCGACCAACGCCCGTCCCGCGGCGGCCCCGCTGGACGGGTTCCTCGGCTTCGAGCCGGGACCCGCGAACGTGGGCGAGTACGTGGACCTGGTGCTGCTGGTGTTCGCGTCCTTCGGCCGCAGCGGCGATGCCGCCATGCCGCCGGCCTGCCGGTACAGGGTGCTGCGGCCGGGCTCGGCCCCGGATCTCGGTTCCGGGGAGCTGCCCGCCGCGCAGCCGGCCTCGACCGGCGCGGAGGAAGTCCGGCGGGCCTGCAGGGCCACCGGGGCCGCCGTGGCGGCAGCGGCCTTCGCCGACGGCGGATCCTGAGATGAAACGGGTTGACGTGCCCTGGAGGGGAACATGGATATAAGGAAGAAAACCTGGATGGCCCCGGTGGCCGCGCTGACGCTCGCGCTGTTCGCCTGGGCGACCACCTGGGAAGGCAACGCCATGATGGGCTCGTACGGCGACTTCCCCGCTTCCGGGTTCTATGCCGCCTGCAACTCGTTCCCGAGGAACACCGCCATCGAGCTGACCAACCTGGAGAACGGCAAGACCGTCACCGTCATCGTGACCAGGGAGCTCGACACCCCCGGCATCTTCATGATGCTGTCCGTCGAGGCGGCCAAGGCCCTGGACATCGGTTCGGGCATGGTGGCCAGGGTGCGGGCCACGGAGCCCAGGAGCGCCCTCCAGCTCAGCCCCCCGTCCGGCTCCAGCTCCGTCGATCCCGATTTCAATCCGCGCCTGATAGCCGCCGAGGAACTGCGAAAGCTGGGCTATGAACTGGCCGCGCCGGAAACGACGAGCCCCGCGGCCACGACCGCTCCGGTCGTGACGACCGCTCCGGTCGTGACGACCGCTCCGGTCGTGACGACCCCTCCTGTAGCGACGACCGCTCCTGCCGCAACTACTGCTCCCGCCACGACGGCGCCCGTCGCGACCACGACTCCCGCCGCTACGACGCCCCCTGCCGCGACCGCGGCTCCTGCTACCACGACGACTACCGCCGCGACTACCGCCGCGCCCGCGACTCCCGAATCGGTCAACGGGGCCAAGCCCAAGCCGGTGCGGACCGTGATCCTGCCCCAGCTTCCGGAACCCGGCTCGCCCGCCGCCACGGCCCCAATGGGGACGACGGCCCCAATGGGGACGACGGCCCCTGCGGGGACGACGGCTCCTGCGGCTGTCTCATCGACCTTGCCCGTGCCCGACGAGACTTCTGTCAGCGTCGCCGCAGCGGAATCCCCCCGGCGCTACGACGCTCCATCGGCCTTGCCGGACGTGGCGGACCGCGGACCCGTCGGCCCCGGAGAGGCGGGGTACGTCGCCAGGCTGGCCGATCCCTCCGCGCCCTCGAACGAGCGGGCCGAGCAGCTGTCCAGGCTCGCCCCCTCGCGCCGCGAAGCCGCGCTCTCGGCCATCCTGGCCGATCCGGAGGCCAGCCCCGAGGACAAGGCAGCCGCCTTCGCCTACGCCTATCCCAACCGATACGCGGAAATGGGGGAGTACGCCCTCTACGATCCGGAAGCCCTGAAGGCCGAACGGGCCGCCGCCTTCGCCTACGCCCATCCGGAGCTCTTCGAGGGGACCGTGGAGTACGCGCTCATGGATCCGGCCGCGACTTCATCCGAGCGGGCGGCGGCCTACGCGCTCCTCTACCCGGAACGCGTGATGGCCAACGCCGCCTACACCCTGATCGACCCGGAGGCCAGTTCCGACGAGCGGGCTGCCGCCTTCGCCCTCCTCCACCCGGAGCGCGGGGCCGGGGAAGCTTCGTTCGCGCTGCTCGATCCCGAAGCCGCCGGTTCCGAACGGGCCGCGGCCTATGCCTACCTGTTCCCCGAGCGCTTCACCGAGAGCGGATCCTACGCCCTGCTCGACCCCGTGGAAACCGGGGCGGAGCAGGCATCCGCCTTCGCCTACCGATACCCGGACATGATGGACCGCAAGCAGGATTTCGCGCTCTTCGATCCGGACACCATGTCCGAGGAACGCGCCGTGGCCATGGACTGGCTCTCCCCCGCGCGCCTGCAGGACGACTCCTTCGCCGAACTGCCCTGGCCCGAGATGGAGGCCGACCAGCTGCCGGTGGTCCACTTGTCCCGCCTGCCTGTGCCGACCCAGGACGTGCCGCCCACCAGCCTCGCCGAGGGCGAGGTCCGCTTCGACGCGCCGGACGGCCCGCAGGCCCTGGCCCTGGCGACCCCGAGCATGCAGGCGGCCGTCACGGAAGTCGCTCTGGACGAGGCGAGCGCCAGGGGCGACGAGTCCCCGGTCGAGATCGCCTCGGTGACGGGACGGCCCGGCGAGACCCAGCCTGGCGTCGGCCTGGTCGATGCCGAGGAAATCAAGCCGACCGTCGAGGCCGGCAAGCCGACTCCCGCCGGCAGCGCCCCCGCCAGCGCCACGCTCGCCGAGCCGGGTGCCGCGTCCGCGACTGCGGCGACTTCAGTGCCCGCGACGACGGCGCCGTCGACCTCCGCCCCCGCCGCGACGGTGCCGGCCGCCGCTGCGGCTCCGGGGGAGACCGTGATCACCCTGCTCCCGAGCGCCTCGCGGCCGCCTTCGGCTGCGGTTCCCGCCACGACGGCCCCGGCCGCCGGGACCGCGGGCAAGGAACCGGCGCGGGTCACCACGCCCGCCTACGTGTCGGCCATACTGCAGAAAGGTTACTTCTACATACAGGTCGCGGCCTTCACCACGGAGGCCGGGGCGCAGGATGCAGGCAAGAAGCTCGGTTCCACCTTCACCGTGGTGGTGATAGACAAGCAGCCGGACAAGGCGATCTGGCGCGTGTACGTCGGCCCCCTGTCCCGGGACGAGAGCGGGGTGGCCTTGGTGCGCGTGCGATCGCTTGGGTACAAGGATGCCTTCGTGAAGCAGGGCGGCTGATCGGCCATGTGACAAGATACGGAGGCGGGGCGCTCTGGCGCCCCGC
>JAKLIU010000160.1 GCA_022709445.1 Spirochaetota bacterium
CTCCAGCCTGAAGGAGGCCCGGCCATCAGCGACCAGGTAGGAGCGGATGCGGAACGGACCCTCCGCTTTGAAGCCGTAGGGCACTCCGGCCAGGTCCTCCCGCGCCCGGGAGATGGCGTCGGCCGCTCCCGGGTCATCGGCGCACCACACCACGGCGCCGCCGGGGGGCAGGACGCCCAGGTACTCGACGAAGGCAGCCAGGATGGACTCGTAGTCGGGGTAGTAGTCCTGGTGGTCGCTCTCCACGCCGGTCAGGAGTATGCGCCGCGGCCTGAAGGACAGGAAGTGCCTGCGGTACTCGCAGGTCTCGGCGATCAGGAGCTCCGTGCCCATGGACAGGGTCGAGCGGTCGCCGAAGGAGCCGACGGCGCTCCCCGCCAGCACGGTGGCCGGAAGTCCCAGGGCCCGGGCCACGACTCCGGCGAGCGCGGTGGTGGTGGTCTTGCCATGCACGCCGCAGATGCCGCTGGAGTCGAAGCGGGCGGACAGGGCGCCCAGGGCCTGCGGGTAGGTGGCCAACGGTATGCCCAGCTCGCGGGCGCGCAGGAGCTCGGGGTGCAGTTCCGGCTGCCAGGCGGCGGAGTGCACCACCAGGTCGGTGCCGGGCAGCACGTTGTCCGGGGAGAACTCGCGCACGGGCACGCCCAGTTCGGCGAGTATCGCGTCCGTGTAGAAGCTGTCGGCGACGTCCGAGCCGGTGACCGTCGCCCCGGCCGCCACGAGCAGCTCGGCCAGGGCGCACACGCCGGTGCCCTTGGCGCCCACCAGGTGCACGCGCCAGGAACGGAGGTCAGCGGGAAGCATGGGCAGGTTCATGGGAGCATACTAGTCCGGAAGGGGCCGCTCGCGCAAGAAAGACCCGGGTCAGTCGTAGAGCGAAAGCGTGGCTTCCGTCGACCACTCGCCGTCCGGCTCCAGGCACAGGCGCCAGACGGCCAGGGCCGACCAGCCCTGCCTGATCTCCCCGCCGGACGCGGATGCGGCCGTGACCGGCGACAGGGACAGCGCGGCGGGCTTGCCCAGGGCCAGGGACAGGGAATCCGCCCGGTCCCCCCCCTTGAAGGCCAGCCGCGAGGCGGTCTCGGCGCGGAACCATCCGTGCCCGCCGGCGTCCATGCCCTCCAGCGGCACCCCGTCGGCGGAAATGGACTCGAGGTCGGCGTCCAGCACGGCCAGGTTGAACTCCGCACCGTACCAGAACTCCACGCGCTGCGCGGCGCGGCTCCTGAAGGTCCAGCGGACGTGGACGGACTTGCGGTTGAAGGCGTACTCCTTCCGCACGGACAGTACGTGTGCGTTGCCGCCCCGCTCCAGGATGAAGTCACGGGTGAAGGCGGCACCGCCTGGCAGGGCCTCGCCCTGGATCTCGTCGTAGACGCCCCGCGAGAGGGCGCCGGAATCCCCCAGCCAGGGCTCGAAGGCGTTGGGCACCAGGGGATCCTCCGGATAGACCCGGTCCACGAAGGAGGATCGCTGGCAGCGGTCCCCGTCGGGCTGGCCGTTGAAGAGGTCGCAGAGGTTCTTGCGGGCGCGGAGCGCGTCCAGTTCGAAGAGGGCCGCGCCGCGCAGGTGGAGGAAGGCGTTCAGGTCCGTCCCCTGGAAGAGGATCTCCTTCATGCCGTCGAAGTCCAGGTCCGCCCTGATGATGCCGGGCTTGAACGCTCCCTTGAGCCGCGTGGTCCGTTCCGCGTCGATGAGGGAGCCGAAGGCCGCGCGCCGGACGCGCGGTTCCATGATGCCGTCCCGGGGCGAGAGCCAGTAGGCGTCGGCGCACTGGCCCTTCCAGAGGTCCTCGGCGGCGGTTTTCTTGCGCGAGCGGTCCCCCCTGAGCTGCCCGATGAGGATGTGCACGTAGTGCATCCTGGAGTACAGGGCGGAACTGGCCGCATAGCGGAGGATGGCGTTCCTGAGGCTCGCCGAGCGCCCGGGAACCGGCCCCGCGGCGGCGCGCATGAAGTCCGGATTGGCGGATCCCGGGAAGTAGGCCCGGGCCGTGGGCCTCCTGGCCTTGAGGAAGCGGGATGGCGTGGTGGTCTCCACCTCGAGGGCCAGTTTGCGCAGGGCCGCGAGGGACAGCTCCATGTACAGATCCGGGGATTCCAGCCCGGAACGTTCCCAGAGTTCCCTGATGGCCTCCCCGCGCGTCATGATGGTGACCAGTTCAGTGCCCGGGGACGGGTCGATGTCCCGCCAGGCCTCGTCGAAGCCGCGCGGCGAGGGGAAATCGGCGCAGCAGTCCCAGGCGGGCACGATCACCACGCACCGGCCCTGGTCCTCGGTCACGACCGGGGCCATGGCCGCCCCGTCGCCCATGGAGGCGGCGAACTGGGAGCGCGAGAGGAACGCGTAGTCCATGCCGCAGGTCTGGAGCGTGGATGCCAGCCACGGCTCCCAGGCGTACTCGGACAGCCAGCAGCCCCTCGGGCGCTTGCCGAAACTCTTGCGGAGGTAGGTGGTCAGGAGCTCGATCTGTCCCAGGCGGTCCGTTCCCGGTATCAGGGGCAGCACGGGGGCGTAGAAGCCGCCTCCCAGGAGCTCGATCTGCCGGCGGGCGGACATCTCCTCCAGGAGCATGAGGTATTCGGGGTGTTTGGCCTCCAAGCGCCTGAGGAGGCTGCCCGAGTAGAAAAGCGTGGCCTGTATGTCGGGGAAGCGGTTGAGCACGGACAGGAAGGGTCGGTAGCAGTACTGGTAGACGGTCTCGAGCTCGAGGTCCGAACAGCCTTCCGGGAGGTGATTGTATGTCCCGATGATCAGAAACGATTTTTGCATCCCGTGATGTCCTTGCTTTGATACCGGGCAGTATAATCCAGAATGGCCGCCCGCGATAGGCGGATTGCGGGGAACGGGGTCGTCAGCCCGGGAAAATCCTGGAGAAAAACGCCTCGTCCACGCCCGAGAACGCCAGGGCCATCAGGCCCGCCGTGAGCAGCCTGGACGGCAGGCCTTCGAAGCTGGCGGGCACCGGTTCCAGTTCCTGCCTGGCCAGGATGTCCTCCAGCAGGGTGGACGCGAGGCTGAAACCCAGGACGGCTGCCGCGGCCGAGGCCATGACCCCGGCCATGCCGGTCCGCAGCCCGCCCGCGGCCAGCACGCCCGCGTAGAGGACCAGGGAGGCGGGCACCGGCCTGTCCGCGTCGGCCTCCGGCCTGGGCGGGGAGCCGGGAAGCCTGGCGGCGACGGCGGCGAAGGCCGAGTACACGAGGATCAATGCCAGGGCGAAGACGAAGGGCGCAAGCGATTCCAGCCCCGCGGGCGTGAGCAGCCAGCGGAAGGCCAGGCCGTGCAGGAGGGACGCGGCCGCGGCCGAGGCGAGCATGCCCGCGAGTGCGGCAGGGCCCGGCATGCGCCTCCTGGCGGCGGAAGCCCGGGACGGCACGGGCAGGAGGCCCCAGGAAAGGAGGAGGTTGCCCCCGAAGGCGATATAGAAACTCTGGCCCAGCATGCTCATCGGTTGTTCCTCCCCATGGTGCCCGTGAATGCCTTGGCTCCCGCCGCCGCGAAGGCGAGGAGCAGGAAGGCCCCGGCCGGATGCGAGGCGAAGGGCAGCAAACTGACTCCCTGCGATACCGGCGCGCCCGTCACCGAGACCGCGCCCGTGGCCAGCAGCTCCCTGAAGAATCCGGCGACGGCGATGGCCAGCGACAGCCCCAGCCCCCTGAGTACGTTTTCCCAGCCGCGTCCGCGCTCGGCCTCGCCCTCCGGCGGGACGGACGCCCGCATGACCGGCGCCAGGAAGGCGACCAGGAACAGCCGGGAGAAGGCGCGCTCGAAGAGCAACGGGTCCAGCGCGCGCACGACCGAGGAGTAGAGGCCGACCGCGACCGCGCCGCCGAGGAGGGAAACGGCGAAGCCACGCGCGCGGGCCTGGGACTGAGGCAGGAACAGGGCGATGGCCGCGCAGGTGGAGTGGACGACCAGGCAGGCGCCCGCCATGGCGAAGCCCGTCGCCAGATCCGTGGCCGCGACGAAGAGCGGCACGAGGCCGGCGAAGGCCAGCCACGAACCCGACAGGGGAATCCGTTCATCGTGCTTCATCGACCGCCTCCGCGCGTTCGCGCTCCAGGGCCGCCAGGGTGTCCAGCACCGCTTCCACGCGGGGGGCTATCGAACCATCGAGGCTCGAAGCGCTCCCGTCCCTGACCCTGCCCAGCGAGCCGACGACGGCTCCCAGGCGCTGCATGTAGGGCGTGGCCGGCGAGGAACCTATGATGGAGGCCGCGGTCGGCGCTCCGTCCCGGTCGACGGCGACCAGCGCGTCCAGATGGCCCCCCGCCGGGGTGAACGAGACGAGGTAGTACGTTCGGTTCCCGCGCGAGAGCCTTCCCAGGACGGCTCCGTCGCGCACGGGCGTCCAGTCCGCCGCCTCGGCCGCGGTGCCGCCGGCGAGGGCGCGCGCGGCGAAGTACTCCCCGGCCCGCGTCGAGGCCAGGCGGGACGCGAAGGCCGACAGCCCCAGCATGACCAGGAAAGCGCCCACGGTGGCGGCCGCGGCGAAGTCGATGCGCTTGCTCATGCGACGCCCGCCTTCCTGCCCGGTCGCAGCAGTCGGCCCAGGCGGCGTTCCATGGTCGGCAGGGCGACGTTCATGATCAGGATGGCGTAGCCTATGCCTTCCGTATAGTGGCCCCAGCGCCTGAAGGCGAAGGCCAGCGCGCCCAGCAGGGCCCCGTAGAGCGCGGCCAGCCGCCCGTCCACCGGGGACGTGACGGGATCGCAGGCCATGTAGAAAGCGGCCAGCAGGAACCCGCCGCCGGAGAGCGCGTACAGGGCGTCACCCGCCAGGAATTCCTCTCCGGGAAGTCCCGTGCCGAAGACCCGGGAGAGGATCGCGAAGACCGCCACCATGGCCACGGGGATCTCCATCTTGATCAGGCGGTAGGCGAACAGGATGAGCGAGCCGCCGAGCACGGCGATCAGGGCGCATTCGCCGAGCGCGCCCGGCTTGAGCCCTATCGCCAGGTCTATGTATCCCGGGGGCAGGCGCGCGCCCAGGGCTGCGAAGACCGTGTCGTTGAGGAATCCGGTCACGCTCGCGTCAAGCTTGGAGAGCGGGTACCCCGCCCCGCTGATGGCTTCCATCACGCGGCCCTGCCCGACCGAGGCGAGCCCGCGGGCAAACGAGAGGGGCGTGCTGGCCGACACGCCGTCGACCCCGCTCACCATGGCGGGCAGCACGAACTCCCGCATGGCCGCCGGCCAGTTCAAGTAGGCGAAGGCGATG
>JAKLIU010000161.1 GCA_022709445.1 Spirochaetota bacterium
GCCGTCCTCGTTGACCAGGCGCAGGAGCACCTCCAGCTTGTCCCGGTTCTTGCCGGCTCGGTCCAGGGGCACGATGGACTGCTGGTACAGGATGAAGCGGTTCTCCTCGATGGCGTGGTTGATCTTGCTGATCCATTCCATGTCCCCGCGGCGCTTGCGGAACTTGGAGTCCTGGGCCTGGAACACCGTGGTCTTGGACCCGCCCTCCTCCTTGGAGACGTGGCAGGCATCGTCCGCGGCCGCCAGGATGGCGTGTATGTCCCCGCTCTCGCGGTCGATGGGCACAACGCCCACGGAGAGGCTGACGGGGAAGTTCACGCTCTGCCAGATGAAGCGCTGCCGCTGGACGGCGGCCTGCAGGCGCCCGGCCACGTTGGAGGAATCCTCCGAGGTGCAGTTCATCAGGATGATGGCGAACTCGTCGCCCCCGATGCGCGCGGATATGTCGTTGCGCTGGATGTTGGTGTTGATGTGGCTGGCCACCTGCCGCAGGAGCTCGTCCCCGGCCATGGCGCCGCAGGTGTCGTTCACGGCCTTGAACCGGTCCACGTCCATGACGATGAGCGAGTGGGTGCCGCCGGTGATCCTGACGTTCTTGATGATCTCCCCGAGCTTGTAGCTGAACTCCTCGCGGTTGGAGAGCCCGGTGAGGCTGTCGTGGCTGGATTGGTAGTTCAGGGTGTCCGACAGGCGCTTGATCTCCGTGATGTCCCGCAGCGCTATGACGAAACCCTCGGTGGCGTTGTCCCGCTCGTGGATGCGGGTGATGGAGCCGTCCACCACCAGGCTCTGCCCCAGGGCGTTGCGCACGGTCACGTCGCCGAAGAATACCGGCTTGTCGCCGATCTGGGCCGCGGTGGACAGCATGTCCTTCTGGGTCTTGGGGTCGATGAGGGCCAGGAACAGCGAGATGTTGCGGCCCTGCGCGGCGGCTTCGCGGAAGCCGGTGATGTCCTCCGCCACCGGGTTCATGAACTGCACGTTCAGGTCCACGTCCGTGGCTATGATGCCGTCGTTGATCGAGTGCAGGATGGCGCTGAACAGCCGTTCCTGCCTGGTGAGCCGGCCTTCTATGCTGTGCTTGTAGAGGGCTATGTCTATGGTGGTGTAGAGCTCGCGTTCCTTGAACGGCTTGAGGATGTAGCCGTAGGGCTCCACTTCCTTGGCGCGCTCCAGGGTCTTCTCGTCGGTGAAGGCCGTCAGGAAGATGAAGGGGATGTCCTTGACGGCCTTGATGGCCCGGGCGGCCTCGATGCCGTCCATCTTGCCGGCGAGCATGATGTCCATGAGGATGATGTCCGGGACCAGCTCCAGCGCCATGGACACCGCGACCTCGCCCTCTCCCGCGAGGCCGACCACCTGGTACCCGAAACGCTCGAGGCGGCGCTGGAGGTCGATGGCTATGATCTTCTCGTCTTCGACGATCAGGATGCGCTCATTGTTCATGCTTCGGGCTCCCGGGAGGGCGCAGTGGCGCCCACGAACCTACAGTATAGCCATATCGCGGCCGGATGCGAGGGGGAAGGGTCAAAAAACCAGCCTCGCCACGGCACCGAGCGCGCCCGAGCCCAGGATCAGCCACAGGGGGTTGAGCCTGGTGAACAGGGAGACGGCGAACGCCAGCAGCGACAGGGCGGCCGTGGTCCAGGTGGCCGCCGCCGACGGGGCGAAGGCCCAGAGCGTCATGGCCAGGAGGCCCAGGGTGGCGGTCTTGAGCGCTTCGGCGACCCGGCCGCCTCCGGCCAGGGCCTTGCGGGCCAGGACTCCCAGCGCCAGGGAGAGGCCTAGAGGGGCGGCGACCACGGCGAGGGTTGCCACCGCGGCCCCGGCCAGGCCGTACAGCCTGAACCCGACCATGGTGGCCGCGTTGAGGGCCACCGGGCCCGGGGTGACCTGGGCGATGGCGACCAGGTCGGCGAAGGCGGCGGCGTCCAGCCAGCCCCTGCCCACGATCTCGGTACGGATGAGCCCGACGATGGTCCAGCCCCCTCCGTAGGACGCGAGTCCTATCTTCAGGAAAACCAGGGCGAGCCGCATCATCGGGCGCGGCCCTCCGCGAGCCAGGCGGCCGCCGCCACCGCGAAGAAAACGGGCACGGCCCAGGAACCGGAGAGGATGAGGGCGGCCGCTCCCGCGACCGAGAGCGCCGCCCTGGTCGCCGTCCACTTCCGCTTCCTGACCATGTTGACCGCGAAGGCCGCCACCAGGCCCGGCACCACGGCGTAGGCGCCCTCCAGGAAGCCCCTGACCGCGGGCAGGTGCCTGACGCGGCCTATCACCGCGGCCAGCGCCACGATGGCGACGAACGGCGGCAGGATGACGCCCAGGAAGCCGGCCGCGAAGCCCCTGAAGCCGGCCAGGCGGCGCCCGACGAAGGTGGCCGTATTGAGGGCCAGCGGGCCGGGCACCACCTGTGCCATGGCGAACAGGTCGTAGAACTCGTCCTCGGGAAGCCAGCCCCGCTTGGCCACGGCGCGCTGGATGACCGGCACCATGACGTAGCCGCCCCCGATGGTGAGCGACGATATGCCGAAGAACATGAGGAAGATCTGCCAGAAGCCGGGAGGGCCTTGATCGGTTCCGTCGGTTTTCATGCGCTGTCCCGGTCCTCGCTTCATGGGTGCATGGCGTCCAGGGCGGAAAGATCCGGATCCCCGGTCAGCTCGAATGATCGCCCCGAGCCCAGGTAGTGCAGGAACGCCCGGGCGGGCCTCCCGAATATAGCCTCGGCGGCCTGCCGGTACAAGGCCAGCTGGAAGCGGTGGCGTCCGGGTTCCTCCGCCCGGTCGGTCTTGAAATCCACCACGGTCACCGAGTCCGCGTCCCCGTACACCAGGTCCATGGCCCCGCTCAGGAACAGCTCCCGGCCGCCGGGCTCGCCCCTCCAGACGAAGGGGAATTCCAGTTCGAAGACTCCCGCGCCGGAAGCCGCGGACTCCCGGGCCGCCGCGGCCTCCCCGCCCAGCCCGGAACCCAGGAAGCCGGCCGCCTTGGCCATGGCCTCGGACAGGATGGCCGCGCGGGCGCGTTCCGACACCCGCGACAGCCTCGTGCGCATGCGGTCCGACGGGATGGGGACGGAGGAGGGCTCGCGCAGCAGGGCTTCGGTGAACTCGTGGCAGAGCGTGCCGAAATCCGCATCCCCGAAGCCCTCGCGGGCGGACGGCTCCCTGAGCTCCCGGGCGGTGGGCATCCCGCCTGCGGGAGCGCCGGCGGCCCGCGCCTCGGCCAGGGCGGCGGCCGCGGTGACCGCCATGCGGGCCCGCAGCGGCTCGATCACCGGGGCGTCCGCCGCCGCCGTGGCTGCCGGGTCCCGGCACGGTCCGGCGGGCGTCCCGCGCGCGGCATCCGGCACGGGAGCGATGGAAAGGCACCCGAAGGCCGGGCCCGGGCCGTCGGGACGGGCGGGCGTCGGACCCCGATCCTTGGCGCTGGCCTTGCCGGCCCAGGGCCAGGCCTTGAGGAGGAGCCCCCTGAAACTCCTGCCCTCCGTGTCCGGACGGGCAGGCAGCCGGCCCACCATGTACAGCCTGGAGATGGCCCGGGTGCAGGCGACGTAGAAGAGGCGGGCCGTCTCCGCGAGCCGTTCGTCCATGACCTGCGCGCCGGACTCCCGGTCCAGGGCGGCCAGCTCCCGTTCCAGTTCCGCCACCGGGTTTCCGGGCTCCCCGCGGGGGGCGGACATCCGCGCCGACAGCCCGAAGCGGGGACTGGCGCGGAGGGGGGGAGGATCATCGCGCCGGCCGACGTTCTCCATGCCGGGCAGGATGACCACGGGAAACTCCAGGCCCTTGCTCGCGTGGACGGTCATGATGGACACGCCGCTGGAGCTGGCCCTCTGGGCCTTCACGTCCTCCAGCTTCTCGACCGTGCCCATGCGCCCTTCCAGCTCGGACACGAAGTCCGCCAGGCGCAGCGAGCGGGCGTCCGCGTCCGCGGCCATCGACCAGGCGTAGTCGAAGTGCTCGAGGTATGCCTCGTTGCCCGGCATCCTGAGGGCGTTCCAACGCAGGCCGCGCTCGTGCCAGAGCCAGGACACCAGCTCCCGGGCGGGAACCCTGTCGGCCCGCTCCCTGAGCCCGCTCCAGGTCTCCCTGGCCGCGGCCCAGCGCTCCGCGTCGTCCCCGGACAGCTCCGGCCCGGCGGAGAACGCCCCGCCGCCGGCGGCCAGCACGCGCGCGACGGAAGCGTCGGAGAGCCTGGCCAGCGGACCGCGCAGGTAGGCGGCCCAGGCGGCGCGGTCCTCCGGCCAGACGGCCAGCCTGAGGGCGGCGTACAGGTCGGACAGCACGGATTCCGCGAACAGGCCAGCCGTGGCCACCGCCGCGTAGGGTATGCCCAGGAGCCGGAAATGGCGCTCCACCACGTTCTGGGAACCGGCGGACCTGAAGAGCAGGGCTATGTCGTCGTAGCGGCATGGCCTGGCGATCTTGGAACCGCCGGGTCCCTTGACGGCTACCGGGACCCCGTCCCGCACCAGGTCGCGCACCAGCTCGGCTATCCGCCTGGCCTGGGTCTCGGCCAGGGCCTGACCGGGCTCGCCGTCAGTCCCCTCGTCCCCGGACTCGTCCCCGTCACCGTCCCCGTCCGCCGCGCCGGCATCGCCGGCCTCCAGGTAGAGCGCCAGGGACTCCACGCCGGGCGTCGGCTCGCCGCTGCCCAGGGGCTCGAAGCGGGCCTCGAAATCGCGGGCGGACTCGTCGCCGGGAGCGGGCAGGATGCGCTGGAAGGTGGCGTTGAAGAACTCTATGAGCGCGGGCTCCGAACGCCAGTTGACGGCCAGGGAGTGGGTGCCCAGGCCGCCGGGGGACGCGGCCAGCTCGCCGGACAGGCCGCGGAACACGGTCACGTCCGCGTTCCTGAACAGGTAGATGCTCTGCTTCTCGTCGCCCACGAAGAACAGGGCACCTGGCCGGAGCTCCTCAGGGCCGGGGACGCGACCCGCCCGGCCAGGGAGCTCGCGGCGCTCGGCCACCAGGTAGAGCAGCTCCTTCTGCAGGAGGTTGTCGTCCTGGAACTCGTCCACCATGATCGCGTCGTACCGGCCCTTGTACCAGGCGCGCAGTCCCGTGTCGTCCAGGAGCGCGCGCCTGGCCATCCAGGCCACGTCGGAGAACATGAGGGAGCCGGATGACGCGCGATCGGCCGCGGCCCGTTCCAGGAAGCCCAGTGCAAGCCCGTG
>JAKLIU010000162.1 GCA_022709445.1 Spirochaetota bacterium
GGTATGGATGAACAGCCTGGCGCCTATGGACAGCCCGAAACGCGCCCCGCTCTCCAGCGCTTCCCGCCCGGTCAGGAGGCGGGGCGCAAGGACGTGCCTGACCAGGATCTCCGTCAGGTAGAACGATACGAGGAAGGCCCCGGAAAAGAGCACGAGGGTATGGCTCCAGTACTGGAAGCCGAAGCCGTCCGGGAGCGTCGCCCCCTCGATCGCCGCGGCGATGGGTATCACGGGAGCCGCCAGGAGCCAACCCGCGCCCGTGACCGCGGCGACGGCTATCGGGGCGTCGAGCAGTATCCTCGCCGAGCGCCGGTCGGGGCGCCGAACCGCGGGCCAGTAGGCTCGGAAGACCGGTATGAAGGAGAGGAACAGGCCCCCTGTCGCCAAGGCGAGGGGGAGCATGCCGTTCACCACGTGGATCGCTTCCCGCGAGCTGATCCTGTCGATCGCCGCCTGGACCGCATCCTCGATCATGAGCAGCGCCAGGGGGTCTATCAGGCTGATCGTGAACATGTTCACCGCGAGGATGATCGACGGCAGGGCGACGAGGGATGCCCTGACGACGGCACGGTCGCGGATGCGCGCCAGGTCGGGGGTACCCGTGTCCATCTCGGCGGGAATGCGCACGCCCTTCACTCCGGCACGTAGCTCACGCTCATCGAGGAGAAGAGTCCCAGGGCGGTATCGATTCCGTCGAGGCCGCCGCGCATCAGGCCGTCCGAACCGTCCACCGACCCGGTCCCGATCGGAAGGAAGCTTACGGTCGCGGCGGGGCCGCCGATCTCGATGGTGGCCGCGTACACGACCGACGGCTGGCCGTTGACGCCTGAATTCTTCTTCGTGAAGGTCTCGTTCCAGTCGTAGGACTGGTTCGTCTCCAGCTTGACCACGTAGGTGCCGGCCGGGAGTCGCGCCGCGAGGTCGCTGCCGTAGACCACGTCGGCTCCCACGGTCGTGGCCGAACTCACGGCATCCACCGGACGCGCAGCGGCGGCCTGCAATGCCGACCACACGGGCAGGGCTTCCGGTCGTCCGCGCTTGGGAGCGGCGTCGAACTCCCCGCTCACCACCACCTCGGTCACGTAGAGCGTGTCGACGAAACCGCCGTCGGGACGTTCCACCCACACGGCCACCTGGGGCCACACCGTGTAGGAATACACGACGAGGTTCACCGTCTTGGCGTAGTGCGGCCCGGGGACGAGGTCAAGGACGAGCCTCGGTCCGGAGCTCGTCCCCGCTCGGGGTTCGGGGCGGGTTTCCGGCGCTCCCGTGCAGGACAGGATTCCGAGCGCGAGCGCTCCGATGGCGGTCAGGGTCGCGATGGTGGTCTTCATGGTTCCTCCAGGCTGGTGGGCATCCCGTGGGATGCTGTATGTTGGCAACGATAACATTATACCGCATAATGATGGCAGTGCCAACATGTATGGCCGATTTTCTCGACGAGCCGCGAAATTTTGGGAGGCTCTCGTTGCTGAGGGGTATTTCATGGTATCAACGACTGATGAAGGACCGCGGCGATCCATGAGCGGCAAGAAGGGCTACCACCACGGGAACCTGCCGGAAACGCTCCTCGGCCTGGGGCTTGAAGCCATCGAGAGCGAGGGCAGGGAGGGGCTCAGTCTGCGCGCCCTCGCGGAACGGGCGGGCGTCTCAAAGGCCGCGCCGTACCGCCACTTCGCCGACCGGGATGATTTCCTGTCCGCCCTGGCGAACGAAGGCTACCGCCTCCTCTACGAGGCGCTCCGGGCGGCCGTTCCCCCCAGGGAAAGCGAAATACTGCCGTCACTGGGCCGGGCCTACCTCGCCTTCGCGCTCTCGCGCCCGTCCCTCTACCGGCTCATGACCGCGCCCGGCGTCTGCGTCGTGGATCAAGGCTCGGCCGCTTCCGTTCCGGGAGCTCCGCCATCCGAGCCGGGCTGGCCCCGGCGTGCGCTCCTGTTCCTGGCCGAGTGCCTGGCCCGGGACGCCGCGCGGCAGGTCGGGGAGCCCGTTCCGAGCGCGGACTCGGCCGCGGCCGCGTGGGCCTACATCCACGGGCTGGTCATGCTCAGGATCGACGAACTCTTCCCCCTGGATTACGGCGAACCCGACTGGGAGTTCCTCGCCGGGACGTTCCCCCGCCTCCAGTCGCGCCGGGACCCGGACTCCGGGTTGACCGGATCCTGAGCGATTTCTCCCGCCCTCCCAGCTCTGCTTTTGTATTCCTCTGTGCCTCCGTGTCTCTGTGGTTCAATTCTCTTTTCCGGAGATCCGCTACTCCGACCCCGACACCTGGAAGCCCGGGAAGCGGAGTATGGCCTTGTCCTCGAAGCCGCCTGCGTCCACCAAGTGGGCGGCCAGGCGCTCGGGGAGTTCCGCGGCCGTTTCCCTGACCAGGTCGATCACGCCGCAGGGCGTGAACTTGCGGCCCAGGTGGTAGATGAAGTTGATCGCGTCCGAGACGATGGTGCCGGTCTGTCCGGGTTTCTGCCAGGGCACCGGGGCTCGGTGGAAGGAGAACGAGAGCCGGGCCACTTCCTGTTCCAGCTTGAAGTGCTCGAAGGAGCACAGGCGGGCGTTCGCCAGCAGTCCCAGGCAGGCGTTGAAGGCCGCGGGCAGGCTGTCCGGCTGGAAGAGGCAGAGGAAGGAGCGGTCGTCGGCAATCCACAGCCTGCCGTCCAGCTCCTGGGCCATGGCGCCGACCAAGGCCAGGGCGTTTCCCTTGAGGCGGGTGAAGCGCATGTCGCCCAGCCGGGTGCGCAGGCCGTCGGCGTCGCAGAGGCTGGCGTACATGATCAGGAGGTCGTAGCTCTGGCCTTCCGACAGGGCGTCCCAGCCGGGGAACGAGCCCGCCTTGGGCCGGTGGGGCCGCTGCCTGCCCTGTTCCACCTCCGCGCGCTGGGCGAAGGCCTCGACCGACCGCAGGCGCCCGTCGTCCACGAAGCCTTCCGGGGCGTCCGGTCCCACGTAATCCAGGGCTCCCGAGTGGAAGAGGGCCGCGGGGTCGTCCAGCACCCGGGATCGGTCAACCACGGCCCAGCGGGGGCGTTTGACCGCGGCCAGGCGGTCGAGGATCTCGCCCAGCGCCTTGCGGGTGAAGGACGACGCGTCCAGGTACAGGATGGCGTCGGCGGGCGGGTCGGCGAGGGCGGCGTCCAGGTCGGGATGGTGGCCCTCCGCGCGAAGTCGGACGACGAGAAGAGGAGCTCGGCGGCCTTCGACTTGGATACCAGGATGGCCTTCATGCGCCCCTGCCCTTCGCCGGCCTGGCGGCCGCGCGCGGCCTGATGCGGTAGCAGAGTATCTCGCGGGGGCAGTCGCCCTCGGCCGGCAGGAGGCAGTCCTTGATGATGCCGTCCACGTGCGGCGCTATGGAGGCCGACACGGACAGGCTGTCCGGCCTGGTCCAGCCGGACTCGATTTCCACGGTCTCCTTGACGATCTCGCTGCGCTGCAGCTCCGACAGGTCCTCGGTGTAGCGGATGAAGCCGGCATGGGCCGCCGCCCTGATCTGCATGTCGCGGTTCAGCGGGTTGGCGGTCATGTTGTAGACCAGGAGCTCGTTCAGGATCTCCATGCCGCAGAGGACCGCGCTCATGTTCGGGTGGCCGTAGTGGAAGGCGGCCATGCCGCCGTCGCCCTCCCAGAGCCAGACGCGGCCGCGGCGCTTCTCCACGATCCTGCGCACCATGTCCCTCAGGCTGTCGTAAGCTCGCTCGATGTCGCCGCGGTCGTTGCCCCGCACCAGGCGGGAGTTGAGGACGATGTCCAGGCGCAGGAGGGTGATGGAGTACTCCTCGCCGGGCTTGAGCCGGCCCCAGCCGGGGGTGCGGTGCCTGCGCGGGTCCTCGTAGAAGAGGCCGGATTCCGGGTCCAGGAGGTAGCCTTCCAGCTCCATGCCCTGGATGATCTCCTCGATGCCCACGATGGGGTAGCGCTTGCCCATGAAACCCTGGCGGTCTGCCCGGACCAGCCACTCCACCAGCTCCAGGAAGAGGCCTTCCTCGAAGAGGTCCAGCACCATCCGGTTGACCGCGTCCTGGGCGGGGACCGGCACCGACGGGGGAAAGCCCATGCGCTGGCTGATGTTGTAGCCCTCGATCAGGCTCCTGGCCATGCGCAGGGCCATTTCCATCCCCAGCGAGCGGTAGAGGGTCTTGATGACGTCGGCGACGACCGGACTTTTTGCTCTCATCACGTTCCTTAGAGTGGTGCTCGAAGGCGGGGCGCGCGGGACGGAGCGCTCTTCATCGGCCCGCCGCGTCCACTGCACAAGCATAACTCCCCTGTTCCGGGATTTCCAGAGAGGGCCGGCCGGGTTCCGGGAGCGTTCCCGGCCTCGGTGCGCTCGAAAAATGAACCGCGCATGGTGAAAAAGGTTCAACAATCAAAACGTCGTTTCAAAAATTGGATTTTTCGGGCCTGAAGACCTTGCAAGTCCATCGAATTATGGTATACTGCGACTGCGGGAATACCTCCCCCTCATCGCTTCACAAGGAGCCGGCATGCCGCACACCGTACTCGTGATCAATCCGGGGTCGACCTCGACCAAGATCGGCGTTTTCGAGGACATGAAAGAACTGTTCACCGAAAGCGTGGCCCATTCGGCGGAGGAGATCGGGGCCTTCCCGACCATCGCCAGCCAGTACGAGTTCCGCGAGAAGCACATCCGGGACGCCCTGGTCCGGCGCGGCTTCGAGCTCAAGCGGCTGTCCTGCGTGGTCGGCCGCGGCGGCCTCCTGAAGCCCATTCCCGGCGGCGTCTACGCCGTCAACGCGCGCATGAAGGAAGAACTGCTCTCCGCCAAGTACGGCGAGCACGCCTCCAACCTGGGCGCGCTCATAGCCGGCGCACTGGCGGACGAGATGGGCGTGCCCGCGTTCATCGTCGACCCGGTGGTGGTGGACGAGCTGGACGACGTGGCGCGCATCTACGGCCACAAGCTGTTCCGCAAGACCAGCATCTTCCACGCCCTGAACCAGAAGGCCGTCGCCCGCCGCTGGTGCAGGGAGAACGGCCGGAAGTACGACGAGGTGAACCTGGTCGTGGCCCACATGGGCGGCGGCGTCTCGGTGGGCCTCCACCGCGGCGGCCGGGTGGCGGACGTGAACAACGCGCTCAACGGCGAAGGCCCGTTCAGCCCGGAG
>JAKLIU010000163.1 GCA_022709445.1 Spirochaetota bacterium
GGTCGGACCAGACCCCCGGCGCGCGCGCTGCCGCGCTGCTGAAACTCGCCGACCGGGTCGAATCGCATGGCGACGAGCTGGCCGCGCGGCTGGGCTGTCCGGTGGTGCCACTGGTCGCATCCCGCGGCCAAGGCATCGAAGCGCTCAAGCGCGCGATTCTCGACGCCGTCGTGGCCCGCCACCGCGAGCTGGACGAGCTGGCCTCCGATCCCTCCCTGGCCAGGGACCCGTCGCGCTATCGCGAGATCATGCGCGAGCGTTCGCGCCTGGAGACCATCGTGGAGGCCTACGCGGAGTTCCGCCGACTGGCCGACGAGCTGGAAGGCGCGCGCGAGATGGTGCGCGCGGAGTCCGACCCGGAGCTCCGGGAGCTGGCCAAGGCCGAGCTTGCCGTCCTGGAGTCGGGCAAGGCGGCCATGGAGTCCCGGCTGGAACTGCTCCTGGTGCCGCGCGATCCCCTGGACGACAAGAACACCATCATGGAAGTGCGCGCGGGCACCGGTGGCGACGAGGCCGCCCTGTTCGCGGCCGATCTGTTCCGCATGTACTCCAAATTCGCGGAGCGCAAGGGCTGGAAGATCGAGGTGATGAGCTCGAGCGAGACCGGGCTCGGGGGCTTCAGGGAGATCATCTTCTCGGTGTCCGGGGAGGCCGTGTACGGGAAGCTGCGCTGGGAATCCGGCGTCCACCGCGTGCAGCGAGTGCCGGCGACCGAGGCCCAGGGGCGCATCCACACCAGCGCGGTGACCGTCGCCGTCCTGCCGGAAGCGGAAGAGACCGAGATCGAGATCCGCCAGGAGGACCTGCGCATCGACGTGATGCGCTCCGGCGGCCCCGGCGGGCAGAGCGTCAACACCACGGACTCGGCCGTGCGCATCACGCACCTCCCGAGCGGCCTGGTGGTGCACTGCCAGGACGAGAAGAGCCAGATCAAGAACAAGGCCAAGGCCATGCGCATCCTGCGCGCGCGCCTCTTCGAGATGGAGGAGGAGCGGCTCGCGGCCGAGCGTTCCGCCGAGCGCAAGAGCCAGGTTGGTTCCGGCGACCGGTCCGAGCGCATACGCACCTACAATTTCCCGCAGAACCGCGTCACGGACCACCGCGTGGACCTGACGCTGTACAAGCTCGACTTGTTCATGGAAGGCGACATGGACGAGATCGTCGACGGCCTGGCCGCCAAGGCGCGCGAAGAAGCGCTCGAGGCCGAGCGCCGATAAGGCGCCCGTACCGGACATGACGGCCAGGGAGGCGGTCGCGGAAGGCACGGGCGCCCTGGAGGCCGGCCGTCCGGGATCGCCCTTCCTGGACGCGACCATCCTGCTCGCCCACGCCATGGACATATCGAGGGACGCGCTCCTCGCCCGCCTGCCGGACGCCCTGGACGACGCGGTGCTGGGCCGCTATCGCGCCCTGGTAGCGCGGCGGCTGGCCGGGGAACCGGTGGCCTACATCACCGGCTGCCGCGAGTTCTGGGGCCTGCCCTTCCGGTCCGACCCGCGCGCCCTCATGCCCCGCCCGGAGACCGAGCACCTGGTGGAGACCGCGCTGTCCATGCTGCCACCTCCCCGGCAGGGCAAGCGCCTCCGCTGTCACGACGCGTTCGCCGGCTCCGGCTGCGTGGGCATCGCGCTGGCCTCCGAGCGTCCAGACATCGAGATGGCCCTCTCCGACGCCTCGGGACCGGCCCTGGAGCTCTGCGCGGAGAACGCCGCCGCCCTCCTGACGCCGGACCGCCCGGGCGGTTTCCCAGCGATGCTCCGCGGCGACATCCTGTCCGCGGCGAGCGCTCCCCTGGACGCGATCGTCGCCAATCCTCCCTACGTTTCCAGCGCCCTCACCCGCGAGATCCTGGGCGCCGGTTCCCCCGAGCCGGCCGACGCGCTCGACGGCGGACCCGACGGGCTGGCTTTCTACGGTCCGCTGGCCGCCCAGGCCTTCAGTCTCCTGAACCCGGGCGGCTTCCTGGCCGTCGAGATCGGCGACGAGCAGGGTCCCGCGGTGGCCGCCATCCTGGAGGCGGCGGGCTTCAGCGACGCGAGGATCGTGCGGGACCTGGCCGGACTCGACCGCGTGGTCGCGGGGGTGAAGCGTGCCTGATCCCGGAACCCTGGACGATTTCCTGGTCGGCTACGCCGCCGCCGATTCCGCGCGCATCGCCCAGGCGCGCGCCTGGGCCGCGGTGCTGCACGAAGGTGGCCTCCGGGCCTCCGGCGAGCCCTCGGTGACGCACTGCGAGCGCGTGGCCGCCATCCTGGCCGGCATGGGGCTGGATGCCGACACGGTCATCGCGGGCCTCCTGCACGACGCGCTGGAGGACGGCAGGGCCGACCGCGCGGCGGTGGCGTCCCGCTTCGGGGAGCGCTGCGCGGCGCTGGTGGAGGAGACCGCGCGCATGGCCTCGCTCAAGGCCAGGAACAAGTCGGACCAGGCGGCCGAGACCATACGCAAGATGCTCTTCGCCATGGCCCGCGACATACGCGCCATCGTCATCAAGCTGGCGGACAAGCTGGACAGCATGCGCACCCTGCGCTGGCTGCCCGAGGGCGAGCGCAAGCGCATAGCCGCCGAATGCGTCGACATATTCGCGCCGCTGGCCGACCGCCTGGGCATCAGCTGGCTCAAGGACGAGCTGGAGGACCTGTCGCTCAAGGAGATCAACCGCGAGGCCTTCGACCAGATCAAGCTCCTGGTCGCCGGCAAGAAGGGTGAGCGCCAGGCCTTCCTGGACCGGGCGAGCGCGGAACTGGTGGCCGCGGCTCGGGCCGAGGGCCTGGACGTGGAGACCAGCTTCCGGGCCAAGCACTTCTATTCCATCTACCAGAAGATGCGCAAGCGCGGCAAGGGATCGGACGAGCTCTTCGACCTGTCGGGCATACGGGTGCTCTGCGACGGGGAGAGCGAGTGCTACTCGGTGCTGGGCCTGGCGCACCGGCTGTGGAAACCCATCGACGGGCGCTTCAAGGACTACATCGCCATGCCCAAGTCCAACGGCTACCGCAGCCTGCACACCACCGTGATGGCCTGGGAGGGCAGGCTCCTGGAGATCCAGATCCGTACCCGAGAGATGCACCGCACGGCCGAATTCGGGATAGCGTCGCACTGGCTGTACAAGAAGGGCTCGAGCCAGGACAGCGTGCGCGCGGAAGACCTGCCCCTGGTCAACAAGCTCAAGGACTGGAACGCCCTCCTGGAGTCCGGAGAGGATTTCCTGGCGGACATCAAGCGGGAGCTCCTGCGGGATTCCATCATCGTGTTCACGCCCAAGGGCGACGCCATCGAGCTGCCCGCCGGCGCGACCCCCCTGGATTTCGCCTACGCCATCCACAGCGACGTGGGCAACCGCTGCCTGTCCGCCAAGGCCGACGGGGCCATCATCCCCCTGAGCGCGGAGCTGCGGAACACCCAGGTGGTGGATATCCAGACGGGCGCAAACGCGCGGCCGAACGTGAACTGGCTCAAGGCGGTCAAGACGGGCAAGGCCCGTTCCAAGATACGCGCCTGGCTGGTGGGCGAGGGCCACGTGCTGGCCATAGACAAGAACGTGGTCGCCAGGCGCAGGGACGAGCGGGACGCCAAGCCGGAGGAACGCGAGCGCAAGGCCGCGGAAAAACCGCGGGTGGAGCTGGAGGTGCGCCACCCGGCGTCCGCTCCCCCGGCCGCCGGCGTCCTGGACTGGCGGCCTTACCGGACCGACGAGGCGACCGACGCGACGCGCGCGGGGCTGACCATACGCGGGGCGGGCAACCTGATGGTTCGTTTCGCGGGCTGCTGCAAGCCGGCCGCGGGCGACCGCATCGTGGGTTACGTGTCCCGCGGCCGGGGCATCATCGTGCACCGGGAGTCCTGCCACAACCTGCCCGGCATCTCGGAGTTTTCAGAGCGCCGCGTGGACGTCAGCTGGGAGACCACGCCCGGCCTGGTTCGCCGCTACCGCGTCACGGCCAAGCGCTCCTTCGACCTGTTCTCCGAGATAGAGAACGCCGCCCGCAAACATTCCGGCAAGCTGGTGGAGGGCAAGCTGGAGGAGGGGCAGGAGGGGCTGTCGGGTACCTTCACCATGGCTTTCCCGGGGGCGGACGAGGCCCGCGTGGTCGAACGCAACCTGCGCCAGGTCCCGAGCATAATCAAGATCCGCAGGATCGACTGACCGGCGGTAACCAGCAAGGCAACCACGGAGATACGGAGGGCACGGAGAAGAAGGAAAGGAGTGAAGGCTTGACCTTCTTGACCTCGTCTTCCTCCCTGATCTCCGTGCCTCCGTGGTTGGCTTTGCGAAATGTTTCTACCAGTATTTTAGAAGGTCCTCCCTGGATACGCGGTCCTGGCCGTCCCAAGGCGCGCACAGCACCTCCACGCCGCGCTCCCGCAGTTGTCGAGAAACCGCCAGAGCCTTTTCCTCGACGCTCCTCGCGTACCGCATGTCGACCTTGGCCAGCTTCCCGTACTCGAGCAGCTTTTCCAGGTTCATGAACGGCACCCAATCGAACCTCAGGTAGCGCAGCGTGGCCATCATCCCGCCATCGGGGATGGTCTCGATGGGCGAATAGCCGACCGTGAGCCTCTCGAGCCCCGAAAGCTCCCGGAGCGGGTCCAGGCTGGTTACCTTCGTATGGTTGATGACGATCGATGTCGCCTGACCAAAGAGCTCGATGCCGTCGAGATTGCTGACGACCTCGCCGAAGATCGTTATCTCCCCGATGTCGTCCGGATCGAACGGAAGCGTTCCCCGCGCCTGTATCATCGAGCGCACGCTGCCGCTCCCATCGTCGTAGAGCCAGTAGTCGTGCATGCCCTTCTGGGGCGACGAGCCTACGTAGAGCGTCTTTTTCGTCACGACTGCCGGCTCGGAAACTGCGGCAGGCACGACCGGCGCGGAAACCGCTTCATCGGAGGCGACGGTCCCGGATGGAGCGCCGCACCCGATCGCGAGAACCAATACCGTCATGCTGAGCATGGCGCGCTTCATGCCGCTGTTCGGCAAGGGCGAGACGCGCGTGCCGATGCATCATTTCGTGGATGCGGCGCTGGTGCAGGACACACAGCGCCAGCGCGCCTTCCACAAGCGCGATTTCAGCGAAGTCCCGCCGCCCTTC
>JAKLIU010000164.1 GCA_022709445.1 Spirochaetota bacterium
AGACGGAAGGCACCGAGGAAACCTACGTAATCCTCGGCCCGTGGGAATCCGATCCGACGAACAGCATCATCTCCTACCTCTCCCCGCTGGGGAAACGGCTGCTCAACCACAAGGTGGGCGACCAGCTGGTGTTCGCGATCCACGACCGCAAATTCTCCTACTTGGTGAAGTCCATCAAGGCGTACGCAATCTGAGACCAGGCGCCGCCCTTCCGCGGGGCGGCGCGGCAAGGAAACCGCGATGATGAAAAACCGTTGGTCCGTCGCGACCCTGTCCCTCCTGATCGCCCTCGCACCCGCCGTGCCCGCGGCCGCCCAGGACCGGGTCGATCTGGTCGTGCTCCTGGACTCATCCCAGAGCATGTTCCCCTACTACAACCAGGTGGTGGACTACGTCGTGTCCGGCACCATCCGGGAGTACATGCGCTTCGGCGACGGTTTCCACCTCATCTCCTTCGCCGATTCCACGCAGGTGGAGCTGGCCCAGGTGCTCCGCACGGAGGATGACCTCAAGGCGGTGCTGGCCAGGCTCTACCTGCTCTACCCGCTGGGAAGGAACACTGACCTGGTCGGGGCCCTGAAGAACGTCCACCAGTACGTGTCCGACCTGCCGGAAGCTGGCATGAAGTACATCGTGCTCATCACCGACGGCATGCACTCCCCTTCCGACGGCTCGGATTCCGCGGGACTCACGCCGGCGGAGGTGGAGGCGGAGCTGCTCCGGACGGCCGGGCTCATTCGCGAACGCGGCTGGATCATGCGCATCGTACGGGTTCCCTTCACGGCCGGAGGGGACGGGACGGGCGCCGAGGCGGGCGAGTCCCCCGGCGGCGCCCCGGGGGCGGGGAACTACCTCGACACCGTCGCCGGGGCCCTGGGTACGGGCATGGCCGATTTCGACCCGGAGGACGGGGAAGCGGCCCTCAGGGAGACCATCGCCCTGCCGCGCATCGCCATCCCCGCGGAACTGGGAGAGCGTGATTACGCGTTCACCCTGCCCTTCGAGCTGACCAACCCGACCTCCGCCACGCTCAACCTGGAGCTGGATTCTCTCCTCCTAGCTGACGGCCGCGACATACTCAGGAAGAAGGTGTTCGTCACCCTGGGCCCGGGCGCGAGCGCGAGCTTCGGGGCAAAGGTGCTCCTCCCCGAAGACCTGGCGCAGGGCCGTCAGGGTCTCAGCCTGGAACCCCGTTTCGCGGACGGGCTCCGGGTGAGCCCTGCGAGGAGCGAGACCGCGCTCGAACTGAAGAAGGCGCCGCTGGCGGCGTTCTTCCGGAATACGGCCATGGTCGGCCTGTTCCTCGGGCTGCTCGCCCTGGCGCTGATCATACTCTTCGTCGCCCTGCGCTACGTGCACGGCGTGCACCGCCGTTCCGAACGCCCCATCGTGGAAGCGGTGATGGATTCGCAGGCCGCGGAAGCAGCGGCCAGGGCCATGCCGTCAGGATGGAAGGCGGACGCGCGAGACGCCGCCGCCCTCCTCGGGAGCGCAGCGGCCAGGCCGGGACGGGAAACCGCCGACGGGGCCAGGCCGTCACGGGATGCCGTGTCTCGCGGCGCTCAGTCGCTCCAGCAAGCCGCGTCCACCAGTGCCGCCCGTGACGCAGCGGCCCTGCTGGCCTCCAGTGCGGCTCGCCCGGGGACGGAACGCGACGCGGGCTCACTGCTCGCCGGCGCGGCGTCCGCCGAGCGGCAGGCCGGTTCCAGCCGATCCGCCGACCTGCTCGCGTCCTGGTCGGGAACGCGCAGGGCTGTCCTGCCGACCGTCGCGGAAGCCGCCGCGTCCAGGCTGCCGGCGGGAAACCCGGGCCCGGCCGGGGCCATCGAGTTCCGGCCCGCGCTCAGGAAACCGGGCGCGGCGCGCTTCGGCTTGAGCGTCGGCGGCCAGAACCCGAACATAGGGAGCCGCAACATCAAGACCATGCACGCGGGTGGCCGGAAAACCGTTGGCGGCCGCGGCAGCGACTTCCTGGTCTTCCTCCTGCCGGTGCCGGCACGCGTGGCCGACCTATACTTCGACGGAGAGAACCTCACCTTGGTCCCGGTCAAGCGGGCGTTCTTCCCCGGCAGCGACGGCCCGATACGCGACTGCATGGGCATGGACATCCCGATGGTTACCTCGAGGGGTCGGGAGCTGGTGCTGCGCTTCGAGCGCTACGTGCCGCCCCTGGAGCACCTCAACAAGCTGCTGCACTGCATCGATTCCCCGGGCGTCGCGGGGCCGACGGCGGCTGCCGTCGAGGGCGCCGCGGAGGTCTGAAGCACGGCACGGGCGCTCAGCGCGACTTGATCCGGTCAAGCGCGGCGAGCGCCCGTTTCTTCACCGACTCCACCGGATCGGACAGCGACATGGCCTCGATGGCGCCCAGGTGTTCCCTGGCCCCGTTGCGCTCTGCCCACGCGATCCCTCCCAGCCTGACCGCGTAATCCTTGTCGGCCAGGATGAAGCCCACGAAGCGGGAAGCTCCCGGCCGGTCCAGGGCTATCACGGCCCGCGCCATGGCCGTGAAGAACGCCCGGTCCTTCTCGGCCTGCGCCGCGGCGAACACGGCTTCCGCCCGCGCCAGGATCGATCCTCCGGCCACGGCGGCCAGCACGACGAAGGCCTTGGCGCGGTACGCCGCCGCGTTCTTCCCGTCCTCCAGGAAGGCTATGAGCGGGCCCAGCGCTTTCTCCCCGCCGATCTCGCCCAAGGCGTCCATCGCAGCCTCGCGTACCGTCTTCTCCGGATCGTATTTGACCTTGTACTCCAGGAACGGAACTGCCTCGGCGAGGCGCAGCTCCCCTGCGGCCTTGGTGGCCGCGGTGCGGGGTATGACATGGGGATCCCGCAGCCCCTGGATGATGGCGGCGGCCGCCTCGGGCTCCCCGAATTTCCGGAGCGCCGAAATGGCGTAGGCGCGAATGTTCGGATCGTCCGTCCCGGAGGCCGCCACCAGCACGGGTATGCCGCGCGGATCGGCCAGTTCCCCCAGCGAGGCGCACGCGTACATCCGCTCCACCTTGCCCGATTCAGGGTCGGCGGCCACCTTGGCCAGCAGGTCCCAGGAGCCGGCGGCCTTCATGCGGCCCAGGGCCAGGAGTATCTCCTGCCGGACGGAGGGGGTCGAGTCGCCCTCGTAGGTGGATACCAGGACGGATGCGTCAGCGGCGGATCCCGCCGCGCCCATCATCTTGATGGCGGCCACCAGGTACTTCTTCTCCCCGTCCGCCACGATCTTCCCCGCCTCGGGCAGGGCGGCCGGGGATTTGAGCGCTATCAGGTAGGAGAACGCGGCCGCGACCGTCGCGTCGGGGGTGGAATCGCGGAGCCTGACCAGGGCGGCCGCGGCGTCCACGGCGTCGGACAGCAGGAGGGCCCCGAAGTAGTCGAGCGCGGCCTCCCGAATCTTCTGGCTGGTCGTGGCCTCGAGTATGGCCAGTATCTCGGCCTTGAACTCGGTGTCCTTGCCCGCCTTGAGGGCGGCTATCAGCTCGACCACCTGGCCCTCGATGCCATACCTGAGCGTGGCCAGCCGGCGCTCGGACTCCGTCTCGTCCGCGACGATCCCGGGAGCGGCGAGCGACGACAGGGCCAGGACCAGGGCCAGTCGCCCGGCGAAGAAACGAAAACCGCGTGCAGGAATACGGTGCTGGATCATGTCATGCCTTTCGCGATCGATGCGCCGCCCGACCCCGCCCGGGTTCAGGCGAGCTTGGTCCGGTAACGGGAGAGGAACTCGCGCTTGAAGTCCAGGAAGCGCCTCTCCTCGATACTGTATCGGATCTTGTGCACGAATTCATGCAGGAAGGCCAGGTTGTGGCAGCTGGCCAGCATGGAGAACAGGATCTCGTCGTTCTTGTACAGGTGGCGCAGGTAGGCGCGGCTGTATTCCTTGCACACGCGGCAGGAGCACTCCGGATCGGGCGCCGTGAAATCGCGCGTGTACTGGGCCTGCTTGATGGAGATGGGACCGTACGAGGTGAACAGGAGGCCGTTCCGGGCCGTGCGGGTGGGATACACGCAGTCGAACATGTCGACTCCGTGCTCCACCGCCGCGAGTATGTAGTCGGGCGTGCCTATGCCCATCACGTAGCGCGGCTTCTCCCGCGGCAGCAGCTCCGCGGTGAAGGCCAGGAATTCCTCGAACACCGGGAAGCTCTCCCCCACCGACAGGCCGCCTATCGCGAGCCCGGGGAAATCCAGGGCGACCAGGTCGTCCGCGCTCCGCCTGCGGAGGTCCTTGTAGAAATTGCCCTGCACGATGCCGAAGAGCTTGCCCTCGAACTCGCCCCGGGTGTCGAGCCAGCGGCGCTTGGAGCGCTGGGCCCATGCGCTGGTCAGCCTGAGGGCCTTCAGCGCCTCCTTCTCGTCGCAGCCATAGGCGGTGCACACGTCCAGCTGCATGAATACGTCGCTCCTGAAGGCGGTCTGCACGTCCACGGCCAGTTCGGGGGTCAGGAGGTGCTTCGAGCCGTCTATGTGCGACTGGAACTTGACTCCCTCCTCCAGGATCTTCCGGAATGGAGCGAGCGAGAATACCTGGAAGCCGCCGGAGTCGGTGAGGAAGTTGCCCTTCCATCCGGTGAAGCCGTGCAAGCCGCCGGCGTCGCCGATCAGTTCGTGCCCGGGCCTGAGGAAGAGGTGGTAGGTATTCGCCAGGATGATCTCGAAGCCTATCTCCTCCAGGGAATCCTTGCTCACGGCCTTGACCGCCGCGTTGGTGCCCACCGGCATGAACACGGGAGTACGGACGCGGCCGTGGGGCAGGTCGACGAAACCGGTACGCGCGCCGCACGCGGGGTCGTACGCGGTCTGCTGGAATATTTCCGGGCTGCTCACTTCTGTTTCCTTTCGCTGGGCGCGCCGTCAGGCCCGCCGCCATCCGAGCAGGGCGGCCGAGAGGACGGCGAATATGACCGACGGGGCGAACGCTCCGGCCGCCGGGGACAGGGCGTCGTTGCCGGCCAGGAGCATGGAGATCATCTGGGCGACGTAGTAGCCAGTCGCCCCCACGAGGCTGACGAGGAGGCTCATGAGCAGCACGTTGCGCCGGAACCGGCCGGCGAGCGCGACGGAAAGCATGGCCACGATGAGCGGGGTC
>JAKLIU010000165.1 GCA_022709445.1 Spirochaetota bacterium
GGCGGAACAGGAGCGGGTCCATGCCTATGGCCGCGGCCACCAGCTCCATGTGCCGCTCCACGGCCCAGTGGAACTCCACGTGGCCGAAGCCGCGGTAGGCGGTGCCGTAGGGCTTGTTGGTGTATACCGTGTACGCGTCCAGCCAGGCGTTGGGGATCTCGTAGGGTCCGGAGGCGGAGTAGCCCGAGGCGCGGGTCACGTTGACCGCGTAGTCGGCGTAGGCGCCCGAGTCCCAGTACATGGTCATGTGCTGGGCCAGGATCTTGCCGGTGGAGGACACGCCGGTCTTGATGCGGTAGGTGAGCGCCGAGCGGCAGGGCAGGAGGCTGAATTCCTCCTCGCGGCTGGCCTGGAACTTGACCGGCTTGCCGCCCGCCTTGCGGGACAGCACGGCGCAGAGCGGCTCCACCCCTATGCCCGCCTTGCCGCCGAAGCCGCCGCCAACGTAGGGGATCTGGACCCGCACGTTGATGTGCGGCAGCTTGAAGGCGTGGCAGAACAGGTTGCGCACGGTGAACGGAGACTGGGCGCTGGTCCAGATGGACACCTTGTCGCCCCTGCCCCACTGCACGATGGCCACGTGGGTCTCCATGGGAACGTGCTGGACCGACGGGCAGGAGTACTCGCGCTCAATGACGTACTCCGACTCCTCGAAGCCCTTGTCCACGTCGCCCTTGCGCAGCTTGGTGTGGTTGGCGATGTTGGTGCCGGGCTTGGGCGTGAAGGCCGCGGCCACGTAGGAGTAGGTCCCCAGGTCGGGGTGCACCAGCGGGGCGTCCGGCTTGAGGGCGTCCATGTGATGCAGCACCGGGGTCAGGACCTCGTACTCCACCTCGATGGCGTCGACGGCCGCCCGGGCCTGCTCCAAGGTCTCCGCGGCCACGGCGGCGACGGCCTCGCCGTAGTGCCGCACCTCGCCCTTGGCCAGGATGTACTTGTCCACGATGTACAGGCCGATGTGGTAGTCCAGCTCCTCGCCGGTGACCACGGCGCGCACGCCGGGCATGGCAAGGGCCCTGGCCGCGTCGATCTTCTTGATGCGCGCGCGGGCGTGGGGGCTCTTCTTGAGCTGGGCGTGCAGCATGCCCGGCAGCTCCATGTCGCTGACGAAGGTGGCCTCGCCGGTGAGCTTCTCGGTCATGTCCGGCCTGCCGGCCTTCTTGCCCACGTACTCCAGGTCCTCGGTCTTGATGTCGTCAAACATGGCGGAGCTCCCCCTTGGCCTCGGGGCGACCGGTCAGGTCGAGCACGGCCTCCACGATCTGCGTGTAGCCGGTGCAGCGGCAGAAGTTCCCCTCCACCGCTTCCTTGATGGCGGACTCGGTCGGCTTGGGATCGTGCGCCAGCAGCTCCTTCACGGACATGACCATGCCCGGGGTGCAGAAACCGCACTGGACCGCGTGGTTCCGCTCGAAGGCAGCCTGTATGTCGGAGAGCGACTGGCCCTTGGCCTCGCCCTCGATGGTTGAAATGACCGAGCCGTCGGCCTCCACGGCCAGGACCATGCAGGCGTTGACCGCCCGCCCGTCCAGGATGACGGTGCAGGCCCCGCACTCGCCCATGCCGCAGCCTTCCTTGGTGCCGGTCAGCCCCAGGTCCTCGCGGATGAAGCGGAGCAGGGTCCGGTGCTCGGCGCAGTCGCGCTCGTAGCCCAGGCCGTTCACGGTAAGTTTGATCTTCATGTCACTTGACCTCCGCAAGGAGGCGCCGTACGTAGACGCCTATCATGTGCTCGCGGTACTCCTTGGTGCCGCGGACGTCGCTGATCGGGGAGACGGCGGCCAGCACCTTGCGGGCGGCCTCGTCGGGCGAATCCTTGGCGCTCACCGATTCCACCAGCACCGGGGTGGGCGCCGCCGAGCTGACCGCGAATCGGATCGAGTCCCCGTGCCGCACCATGAGCACCCCCACGATGCCCAGGTCGTGCCCGGCGATGCGCTTGAGCTTGAGGTAGGATCCGCGAGCACCCCTGGACGCCGCCGGGACCAGGATTCGCTCCAGGAACTCCCCGGGCTTGAGCACCGTTTTCTTGACCCCCGCGAAGAACTCGCCGAAGGGCACCGTGCGCTCGCCGCCGGCGGAACGGAGCACCGCCCGGGCGCCCAGGCACAGGAGGGCGGGCGCCATGTCCGAGCAGGGAGAGGCGTTCACCACGTTGCCGGCGACCGTCGCGCGGTTGCGGACCTGGTGGCTGGCCAGCTCGTGCGCGCATACGCAGAGCACCGGGAACAGCTCTCGGGTCTCCTTGGAGCGCAGCAGGTCGTTGATGGTGACGGCCGTACCCATCGACAGCCCGTCCTTCTCGCTCCAGGCCAGGCGAGCAGCCTCGGGCAGGCGCTTGGCGTCCATCACGAAGGCGGGCTTCATGAGGCCGTTGCGTATGTTGGGGATCAGGTCGGTGCCGCCGGCGAGGATCTTGCCGTCGTCGCGATGGTCGGATAGGGCCGAGCAAAGCTCCGCGACGCTTCGCGGGGCCAGGTACTTGAACTCATGGAGCATTCATGACCGCCTTTCGGATGTGCCCCGCGGAGGGGGCGCGTATCCCTGTACCCCTGCCGCGGGCGGGGGCGAGCCCCGCCCGGAGCGGGACGCATCGCCGTTGTCGCGACAATGCCGGTCAAAACAGTTAAGACCGTTTTCCGCCAGGTGTCAAGGAGAACCTGAGCGCGCGAGTCGCACGCCGCGGGCGATCGCCCGTGGCGTCGATTTGACGCTGAACGGAGGCTCATCGATACTGGGTGCACGATTGACCGGACAAGGAGCCGACATGAAACACCCCGGACCGGCGAGCGCCGCCCTGCTCGAACGATTGGCGCGCTGCGTCATCGTCGAGCCCCACCCCTTCGTCGTCGACCTGGAGAACTCCCGCGGCATGTACCTGCGGACGGTGGACGGCTGCGACATCTTCGACTGGGCGGGTCTCTACGGTTCCAAATTGATCGGCTACAACCACCCCCGGACGCGGGAGCCCGATTTCATGCGCCGCCTGGCCACCTGCGCCAACACCAAGATGGCCAACCCGGATTTCCTCACCCCGGAGTGCGTGGAGTACTACGAGCTCCTGTACCGCCTGGCGCCCCGCTGCATGCGCAACGACCGGCTGGAGGTCTACACCCTCAACTCGGGGGCCGAGGCCGTGGAGAACATGATGAAGTACTTCATCAACCTCCACCACGCCAAGATGCGGGAGCGGGGCAAGAACCCGCTGTGGCGGCGCTTCATCCATTTCGACCAGGCCTTCCACGGGCGCACGGTGTTCGCCCTCAACGTGACCCACGTCAGCCACGCCCCGGTCATCACGGACGACTTCCACGGGCTGGTGCCCTGCAACATCGAGCTGCCCTTCCCCGCCTTCGACGCGGACCGGCCGGAAGCGGAGAACCGCGCGTCCATGGAACGCACGCTCGCCCTTGCCCGCGAGGCCATGGAGAAATGGCCCGACGAGATCGTGGGACTGGTGGTGGAGCCCATCCAGGGCGCGGGAGGCCACCGCCTGCCGCACCCGGAATTCTTCGGGCGGCTGGGTTCGCTCTGCCGCGAGTTCGGGATACCCTGGGGCCTGGACGAGGTGCAGACCGCCGGGGGCCAGTGCGGCGAAGTGTTCGCCATCGACCTGTTCGAACTTTCCTGCCCGCCCGACGCCGTGGCCACCGCCAAGAAATTCGGGAACGGAGCGGTCTACATGCTGCATTCCATGGAAGACAAGGGCGTGCTGGATTCCACCTGGGGCGGCACGCTGGCGGACATGGTCCGCTTCGTCCATGAATGGAAGATAGTCGAGGACGAGGGACTGGTCTCCGCGGCCCGGGTCAAGGGACTGAGGCTCTCCTCGGGGCTGGAAGCGCTCCGTGAGCGGCATCCGGGCCTGATGGGCAACGTGCGCGGCTTGGGACTCTACCAGGGCTTCAGCCTGGCGGATCCGGCGGACAAGGCCCGGCTCATCGACAGCGCGCTGGAAGACGAGAACCTCCTGCTCCTGGGCGCGGGATCGGACAGCATCCGCTTCCGGCCCGCCCTGGACGTCACGGAGGCCGAGATCGACCTCCTGCTGGAGAAGCTCGGGCGCTTGCTGGCCCGGCTCTGAACCGCGGCCGGGCGCCTCACTCCCGTCCTTCAGCCGGCGCGGGCGGATGGTAGCTCTTGGCGAAGGGCAGGTCGGCCAGGAAGGGCCTGCCCGACTCGTGCCCGAGCCTCAGCGCTTCCAGTTCCAGGCCCGCGGGCGTCCAGACCGCCGCCAGAGCGAAGGACTCCCCGGCTGCCGCCCCGCCGTCCGGCAGGACCAGCCAGCCCGGCAGGACGACGATGCTCGCCGTGCCTTCGCGCCGATGGCCGCAGCCGGCGGCCGCGGGCGCGCGCAGCACGACCAGGTCCGCCCCCGCCCGCGCCAGCGCCGAGCCCGCCGCCTCGAGTGCTTCCGGTCCGTTTCCCGCTCCGGCGCAATCCACCACCGCGACCAGCAGCTCGGCCCACGGCCGCTCCGCGGCGATGCCGGCCGTCCCCGCGGGCAGGTCTCCGGCTTCTCCGCCGATCGTCACCAGGGACACGCGGGTCCCGCCGATCTTCCAGCGGTAGATCCGCCCGGGCGGCAGACCGAACAGGTACAGGTCCGAGCCCATGAAGAAGCGGTCCTCCTCGCCGGCCCCGGCCAGCCTGGCGATGGTCGGGAAGAGCCGCGACGTCCGGTCGGGATCGCGCCAGTCCCAGGTCCACGCGCGCAGGGGCTCGGCGGGAGCCGCCGCTTCCGTGCCGGCGGGAAGGGCGGGCAGGACCAGCAGGGTGACCGCCGGCGAGGGAACGGCCGGCCCGGGCAGGTAGTGCACGTACAGGTGGCTGGTGTTGTCCGCGATGGGGTACGGGAACCGGTCCTGCAGGTCCGTGCGGTGGAATACCTCCGCGCGCGAGGCTCCCCTGCCAGCCATCAGGGCGGTCATCAGGGAGAGCACTTCCGGCGAATCGACCTCCGCGCCCGGGAGCCGCTCCGCGTCCATCGACACGATGGCCGACGCGGTCATGCGGTCGTGGAAGCGCGACACCGCGACCATGTTGTAGTGGGAAAAAT
>JAKLIU010000166.1 GCA_022709445.1 Spirochaetota bacterium
CGTCGCCCCCTTCATGCTTCCCTTCGACAAGTGGCCGGCCGGCAAGAAGTACCCCAAGGTCGGCAAGGACACCGTCACCCCGGCCATGCTGGACGCGGCCACCTGGGACGGCGTCACCGTGGGCTTCCCGATCAACGGCAACCTGTACGTCTGGATGACCCGCAAGGACCTCGTCGAGAACCCGACCTACCAGAAGGAGTTCAAGGCCAAGTACGGCTACGACCTCCGCGTCCCGCAGACCTTCAAGGAGATGCTCGAGATGGGCACCTTCTTCCACGAGCGCGGCATCGCCACCGGCTTCGGCGACTTCGCCACCGGCGCCCCCGGCGTCCTGGCCGAGGCCGTTTTCATGTGGGAAAGCTACGGCACCAAGTTCATCGACCGCGTAGGCGGCAAGTACGTGGTGGTCCTGGACCAGAAGAAGGCCGTCGAGGCATGGAGTTCTACAAGAAGCTCATGGCCATCTCCCCCGCCAACGCCGCCACCCTGGGCCACTCCGAGCGCCAGGCGGCCTTCACCACCGGCAAGGGCATCTTCAGCATGTTCATCTGGCCGAACCAGATCGCCAACTACGAGAATCCCGACAGCTCCATGTTCGCCGGCAAGATCGCCTACTCGCCGCCCCCGGCCGGCCCGGCCAAGCGCGTCGCCGTCCGCGGCGCCTGGACCCTGACCATCCCCGCGGCCTCCAAGCAGCAGCTGGCCGCCGCCGAGTTCGTGTACTGGTGGGCCAGCAAGGAAGTCGGCTTCAAGCTCGCCGACATGGACATCCCCGGCGCCCGCAAGGACGTCCTGTCCGATCCGCGCTACGCCAAGACCAAGCCCTGGTACGCCGCGATGGCCCAGGCCATGGATTACGCCACGGCCCGCCCGCGCTTCCCCCAGATCGCCCAGGTCAACGAGATCGTGAAGAAATACTGGCTCGCCGGCGTGACCGGGGCCATGCCGACCGTCGATGCCGTCAAGGCGATAGTAGCGGAGACCAATGTCGTACTCATCGAGGCCAACAAGTAAGAGGCCCCGACGAGGATTCTCGGTGGAGGGCGGTTCCGCGCGGACCGTCCTCCCGTTCCTCGCCCCGGCTCTCGCCGTCGTATTCGCCGTCCTGATCTTCCCGGCCCTCTACTCGCTGTACGCGAGTTTCTTCGACTGGCCGCTGAACGACGCGTCGGCCCGGGAGTTCGTGGGCCTGGGGAACTACCTCAAGCTGTTCCAGGATCCCGAATTCTGGAACTCGCTCAAGCTGCAGCTGGGCTTCATCGTGATCGCCCTGCCCATAGAGCTGGTGCTGGGCTTCGGCGCGGCCCTGCTCCTGAACCGGGAGTTCCCCGGCGCGGGCGTGGTGCGCACCCTGATCCTCCTGCCGGTGTTCATGCTGCCGGTGCTCTCCGGCTTCACCTGGCGCTACATGCTGCAGCCCGACTACGGACCGATCAACTGGATCATCGGCGCCCTGGGCGGCAAGCAGGTGCTCTGGCTCAACAGCCCGACGCTGGCCTACACCGCGGTGATCATGCAGGACGTGTGGCGCATGTGGCCGTTCATGTTCATGCTGCTCTACGCGGGCCTGACCACCATCCCGGCGGAGATGTACGAGGCCGCCGAGATAGACGGGGCCAGCTGGGGGCAGCGGCTCAGGCTGATCACCCTGCCCATGCTCAAGCCCACCATCGTGACCGCGCTGCTCCTGCGGCTCATCGACGCGCTGCGCATCTTCTCCGAGGTGTTCACCATGACCGAGGGCGGGCCGGGCAGCTCCACCCTGCTCTTCTCCCTGTACACGCACCGGCAGGCGTTCAGCTTCTTCAAGGTGGGCCTGGCCAGCGCCATGTCCATCTTCCTCCTGATCGTGTCGGTGGCGATAGCCGTGCTGATCGTGCGCAAGAACATGCGCCTTGAAGAGATGGAGAAGGGGGCGGACTCATGAGAAGGAAACGGCCGCTCCTCAACTGGGCGATCGCCGCCGGCGCCTTCCTGGTGCTGGCCATCGAGCTCTTCCCCATATTCATCACGATAGCCTCGGGCTTCAGGCGCGACCTGGACATCCTGTCCGCCGGCCCGTTCTCCCTCAAGTTCAACCTGCGCTCCTGGTACCTGGTGTTGTTCAAGAATTCCGAGTACCTGGGCTACGTGTGGAACTCCGTGCAGGTGGCCTTCCTGTCCACGGCCATCAGCCTGGTGACCGGCTCCATGGCCGCCTACGGCATATCGCGCTTCCGCTTCAGGGGGCGCGACACCCTGGCCTACAGCTTCCTGGTGTTCCGCATGCTGCCGCAGATATCCCTGGTGGTGGCGATGTACATGATGTTCCAGGCCATCGGGGCGCGCGACACCATCTGGGGGCTGACCCTGGCTCACTCGTCCTTCAACGTGCCCTACGTGATCTGGATGGTGCTGCCGTTCTTCTCCCAGATCGACCGCAGCTACGAGGAAGCTGCACTGGTGGACGGCTGTTCCCGCTTCCAGACCTTCAGGCGGGTGTTCCTCCCGCTGGCCGGTCCGGGCCTGGTGGTGGCCGCCGTGTTCGCCTTCATCATGTCCTGGAACGAGTTCCTGTACGCGCTCATCCTGACCAGCACCCAGGCAAAGACCGCGCCCCTGCACGTGGCGGGCTTCATCGCGGCCGACGGCCTCAAGTGGGGCCAGCTCTACGCGGCGGGCACGGTGCTGCTTCTGCCGGTGTTCATCTTCACGGTTACCATGCAGAAGTTCATCGTCCGCGGGATAACCGCCGGCGGCGTGAAAGGCTGATCCATGCTGGACTGGGAACTCCTCGAACTCGCCGACGGCTTCGAGCTGAGGCTGGAGGGCAAGGTATTGATCCGGCACACCCGGTCCGCCCCCTGGCTGACGCTGGGGGCCGGCCGGGCCAGCTACGAGATGTACCGCGGCAACTTCAAGACCAGGGACCGCGTGTCCCGCGTCGAGCGGCCGCGTGATTTCACCATAACGCGCGAACCCGGTTCCGCGACCCTGCGGATGCACTGCCCGGACGGCGACGCCGTCCTGCGCATCGGGACGGAAACCGGATCGCGGCGCGGGCCTGAGGACGCGGGCCGCGGCGAGCTTCCCGGTTCGGCGAAAGACACGCCGCCGGAAGAGAGCCTGGTCGTCGCCTTCGAGTCGGGACCGTCCTGGGCCAACCGCTGGTCCATCTCGCTGGTCGCCGAGCCCGGGGAGGAAGTCTGGGGCTGCGGCGAGCAGTTCTCGCGCTTCAGCCTGCGCGGCCGCCGCGTCCCGCTGTGGACCAGCGAACAGGGGGTGGGACGCAACAAGCTCACGCCCGTGACCATCGCGGCGGACCTGAAGGACGGGGCCGGCGGTGACTGGTGGTGGACCTTCTTCCCCCAGCCGTCCTATTCCACGGGCCGCAGGCTCCGGGTGCACCTGGAGACCGACGCCTGGTCGTCCTTCGACTTCCGCGGCCGCAGGCGTTTCATCCTGCACACGCGGCAGAAACCCGTCCGGCTGGCATTCGGCTCGGCGCCCATGCTCAAGGAGCTTGCCGCGCGCACGGCGCGCTATTTCGGCCTGCAGCCGGAGCCCCCTTCCTGGGTGCACGACGGCGCCATCCTGGGCATCCAGGGCGGCACGGACACCTGTCTGCGCAAGCTGGAGGCGGCGCGAACCTCCGGGGTCCCCGTGGCGGGCATCTGGGCCCAGGACTGGGCCGGCGTCCGCCACACCAGCTTCGGCAAGCGCCTGTCCTGGAACTGGGAGCAGGATCCGTCGCTCTACCCCGGGCTCAAGGATACCTGCGCTCGGCTCGAGGCCGGCGGCGTGCGCTTCATGACCTACGTGAACTGCTACTTCGCCTGCGACAAGCCCATCTTCGCGGAGCTGGATAACCTGGGCCTGCTGGTGAAGTCCGCAGATGGGAGCTCGTACCGCATGGACGCCGGCGAGTTCGACGCGGGCATTCCCGACTTGACCAATCCCGCCGCCCGGACCTGGTTCAAGGAGCTCATCAAGAAGAACCTCCTGGGCACCGGGGCCGCGGGATGGATGGCCGACTTCGGGGAGTACCTGCCGGCCGACTGCGTCCTCCATGACGGCACGCCCGCCGAGCTGGCCCACAACCTGTGGCCGGCGCTCTGGGCCCGCGTCAACTACGAGGCGATCGAGGAGGCGGGCGCGCTGGACCGGGCCACCTTCTTCATGCGCGCCGGCTACGCGGGCAGCCAGCGCTGGTGCCCGCTCATGTGGGCCGGCGACCAGAACGTGGACTGGTCCAGGGACGACGGCCTGCCCTCGGTGATACCGGCGGCCCTCTCCCTGGCCATGGTCGGCCACGGTTACCACCACTCGGACACCGGGGGCTACACCACGCTCTTCGGCATGCGGCGGAGCTGTCTGCCTTCACCGTGATGATGCGCACCCACGAGGGCAACCGTCCCGGCTCCAACTGGCAGTTCGATTCCGACCGGGAGACGCTCGAGGGTCTGGGGCGCATGGCGCGGCTGCGGGTGGGCTTGTCGCCGTACATGAAGGAACTGGCCCGGGAGTGCTCGTCCACGGGACTGCCGCTCATCCGGCCGCTCTTCTTCGAGGACGAGTCTTCCGCGTACGCGCGCCGAGCCGCGGACGCCTTCCTCCTGGGAGCCGACCTGCTCGTCGCGCCGGTGCTGAAAAAGGGCGCGCGCTCGCGCAGCGTGCGCCTCATCGCCGGGGACTGGGTGCACCTGTGGACCGGGAAGCGTTTCTCCGGCGGCGAGCGGGTGCGGGTGCGCGCACCCATCGGCCAGCCGCCCGCCTTCTACCGGGCCGGCTCGAAGTGGGAAGCCGTGTTCCTGGCCGCGGCCCGCTCCTCGCTTCCCTGAGCGTGGGGCCGGCGTCCCGGCGGCAAGCGCGGGAGCGTCCACGGAATCATGAATGAAAAATAACGGCGGAGCCCCTCGGCTCCGCCGTTCCCGTCATGCGGCCCGCGGGCCGCGACCATTCGTAAGCGACAGGCCTCAGAAACCGCCCTTGATGCCGTGAATCGCCATGAACACCACGGCGATCACCAGGGAGGCGCCCACCGTCAGGGCCAGCCCGGCCTTG
>JAKLIU010000167.1 GCA_022709445.1 Spirochaetota bacterium
CCGAGGAAGACGAAGAATAAGCATGGCCGCGTCGACGGTCCGCGTCATGGGCGTGGACCCCGGCCTGGCTTCCGTTGGATGGGGCGTCGTCGACCTTGACGGCGCCCGTCTCGTCTGCAGGGGCTACGGCTGCATCGAGACGAAGGCCGACACCCCGGTCGCCGACCGGCTGGCCGCCATACGGGACGGCCTCCTGGAGCTCGCCGGCCGATACGGGCCGGCCGAGGCCGCCATGGAAGGCCTCTTCTTTTCCCGCAACGTGACCAGCGCACTGGGCGTCGCGGAAGCCAGGGGCGTGATACGGCTTGCCTTCAGGGACAGTTCCATACCCCTCTCCGAATACCTCCCCATGGCGGTCAAGCAGGCCGCCGCCGGATCCGGCACCGCTGGCAAGGCTGACGTCCAGAACTTCGTGCGCATGGTGCTGGGCCTGGAGAAGGTCCCCCGGCCGGACCACGCCGCCGACGCCCTGGCGGTGGCCATCTGCCACTGCCAGAACCGCTCCTTCGCCGCGCTGGCCGCCTCCCGCCGCTGACACGTCCCGCCGGTCTTTGCTATACTCCACCCCATGATCAACGCGGTGAGCGGCACGCTGTCCCACAAGGGACTGGACTCAATCAGGGTGGAAACGCACGGCATAGAGTGGGAATTCCTCGTGCCCGCCCGCTCCCTGGACGCCTTCGGGCGGGTGGGCGAGCCGACCCGCGTGCTGGCCTGGCTACTGCACCGCGAGGACCAGATGCGCCTCTTCGGCTTCCCGGACGAGACCGAGCGCGCCGTCTTCGTGGAACTGATGACCGTGGAGGGCATCGGCCCCAGGCAGGCCCTCAAGATCCTGGGCGGCATCGGGGCCGCGGAACTGGAGCGGGCCCTGGACGCGGAGGACCTGGCCAGGCTGGAGATGGTGCCCGGCCTCGGGAAGAAGACCGCCCAGAAGCTGGTGTTCTCGCTCAAGGGCAAGATGCCGTCCCGCGGCGCGACCGCTGGCAGGGACGAGGCGGCCGGTCCCCACGAGGACATCATCCGGGCCCTGGTCGACCTGGGCTACGACCGCAGGCGCGCCGCGGAGGCTGTCGCGGCCATCGCCTCCCGCCCGGAAAGCCAGGCGGGAACCCTGCCCGAGGCGGACCGCGAGCGCGAGCTGTTCCGGCGGGCCATCGTCGCCCTGAGCGGGTCCTGATGGAACGCGACGCCGTCACCTCGCCCGAGTACAGCCCCCGCGACGACGAGCGCGAGAACGTCCTGCGCCCCCGCCTCCTGTCCGAGTTCCTGGGCCAGGAATCGGTCAAGGCCAACCTGTCGGTGTTCATCGAGGCGGCCCGCGCCCGCGAGGAGGCCCTGGACCACGTGTTCCTCATGGGGCCGCCGGGCCTCGGGAAGACCACGCTGGCCGGCATCCTGGCGCGCGAGCTTGGCGTCGACTTCAAGGTGACCAGCGCCCCTGCCCTGGAGAAGCCCAAGGACCTGGCGGGCATCCTGACCACGCTCGCTCCCCGTTCCGTGTTCTTCATCGACGAGATCCACCGCCTCAAGCCGGCCATAGAGGAGATGCTCTACATGGCGATGGAGGACGGCGAGCTGGACTTCATCATAGGGCAGGGCCCGGCGGCGCGCACCCTGCGCATACCGCTGCCGCCGTTCACCCTGGTCGGCGCGACGACGCGCGCGGGCATGGTGGGCAGCCCCCTGGTCAGCCGCTTCGGCATCAACGTGCGCCTGGGGTTCTACGCCAAGGCGGACGTGGTGGCCATACTCCGCCGCTCCGCCGGCATCCTGGACAGTTCCATCGACGACGACGCGGCCAGCCTCCTGGCGGACGCCGGCAGGGGCACACCGCGCGTCGCGAACCGCCTGCTCAGGCGCATGCGCGACTACGCCCAGGTGGCGGGCAGCCCGCGCATCACCGCTTCCGTGGTCGCCGACGGCCTGTCGCGCCTGGAGGTGGACCGCTACGGGCTGGAACGCCACGATCGGGACGTGCTTGCCGCCATCATCGAGAAGTTCGGCGGCGGCCCCGTGGGAGCGGACACCCTGGCCGTATCCACCAGCGAGAGCGTGGAGACCCTGGAGGACTACCTGGAGCCCTTCCTCATCCAGAGCGGCTTCATCATGCGCACGCCGAGGGGGCGCGTCGCCACGCCACTGGCCTACGAACACCTGGGCTACAGGAAAAGAAATGAAGACGACGGACTTCCGTTTTGACCTGCCCGCCGAGCTGATCGCCCAGAGCCCGAGCGAGGAGCGCGGGGCCTCCCGACTCCTGGTGCTGGACCGGCGCACGGGCGCGGTCGAGCACTCCTCGGTGGCCGACCTGGCGCGCTTCGTTCCGCCCGGGACGGTCATGGTGTTCAACGACTCCCGCGTGCGGCGCGCACGGCTCTTCGCGCGCAGCGCCGCCGGCGGCACGGTGGAGGTCCTCCTCCTCAAGAAGGCAGGCCCCTGTCTCTGGGCAGCCATGACCACGCGCATGGCCAAGCAGCTGCCGGGCAAGGTGCTGTCCCTGCCCGAGGGACTGGACGCCGAGATCGTGGAGGCCCGGGAGGGCGAGCGCCTCCTGCGCGTCTCGCGGGAGATCGACGACGACTACCTGGAACGCAACGGCCACCTGCCGCTCCCGCCCTACATCAGGCGCGAGGACGCGGCCGAGGACGCGTCCCGCTACCAGACGGTCTACGCGCGGGAGCAGGGCTCCGCGGCCGCCCCGACGGCGGGCCTCCATTTCACGCCGGGGCTGCTGGACGGCCTGCGGGAGGGCGGGGCGGAACTGCGCTTCGTGACCCTGCACGTGGGGCTGGGAACATTCATGCCGGTGCGGGCCGAGCTGGTGTCCGATCACCGCATGCACAGCGAGGACTACTCGGTGCCCGAGGACACCGCGGAGGCCGTCAACCGGGCCAAGGCGGAGGGGCGGCCGGTGCTGGCGGTCGGCACGACCAGCGTGCGCACCCTGGAGAGCGCCTGGGCCGACGGGCGCCTGCGCGCGGGTCCCGGCTCGACGAGCATCTTCATGTACCCCGGCTACGATTTCCAGGTCCCGGACATGGTGTTCACCAACTTCCACACGCCGGAGTCCACGCTGCTGATGCTGGTGTCCGCCTTCGCGGGGCTCGAACGGATCCTGGCGGCCTACGGGGAGGCGGTCCGCGAGCGATACCGCTTCTTCTCCTACGGCGACGCCATGCTGATCAGGTAGGGATCAGTAGCTGCCGTCGTCGGACATGGCCTCGAAGGCCGCGCGCACCTCTTCCAGCCTGGCCAGTTCCCGCCCTATGGTGCGGCCGTAGTCCAGTTCCCCGGTGGAGATGCGGTAGGCCTCGTCTATCCAGTCCTGCACCTCGGGGAGCATGGTCCAGGGCATGGCGTTGGCCTTGCGGGCCCAGTCCTGCGCGGTCTTCCAGTACGCCAGGCCGGCGCGGTAGGCGGTCTCCGCTATCTTGAGGCTCTCCAGGTTTTCCTTCTTCCAGGGCGCGTTGAAAAAATAGGCGACGCGCTTGTCGAACTTCACGCCCAGGTAGAGGTGCTGCTCTATCAGCTTGAGCTCGATGTGCATGTTGAACAGGTAGCGGTAGCGTTCCCAGTGCTTCTCGTCCTCGATTTTGGCCAAGGCGTACAGCGGATTGCAGAAATCCGCTTTCTGCGCCTGCTCCAGCCAGTAGATGTTCTCGATGGTGTCGTCCGGGTACTGGATGTAGTGGGTGTGGTAGAGCCGGTAGTACTGTTCCTTGAAGTAGACCGGGTAGCCGCCCAGGGCGCTTGCCGCGAACACGAGGACGAGGATGAGGCTGGCGGCGCGTTTCATGCCTACAGTATCGGCAGCTTCAGGCTCTCCCTGCAATCGGCCGGACGGCTTCCCATACCGCTTCCTCCACCTCGTCCGGGCCCAGGGCCGCGTCGATCCTGGCCACGCGCGCGGGACCGCCTTCCCAGGAGGCGACCAGGGAGCGGTAGGCCTCGGCTACCTTCCTCTGGAAGGCCAGGGTCTCGTAGATCTCGCGGTCCGGGCGCGCGGCTACCCTGCCCATCGAGGTTTCCGGGTCTATGTCGAAGAAGAGGAGCAGTTCCGGGCGCGGGAAGCCCCCGTTGAGGGCCACCGGCAGGTCCGGCCCGCAGGTCAGTCCCTGGTAGGCCAGGGACGACAGGACGAAGCGGTCGCTGACGACCAGTTCGCCGCGTCCGGTCCTGGCCAGGATCCCGTCGGCCCCGAACAGGTGCTCGCCCCGGTCGGCCGCGAACAGCCGGGCCACGGTATCGGGGTGCAGGGGCGAGCTTCCGGAGAGCGCCTCCCGGATCAGCCTGCCCACCGGGCCCGGCGTGGGTTCGGCAGTGGTCCAGTGCGCCACGCCTTCCCGCGAGAGCCGCTCGCCCAGGCGGGCGAGCTGGGTGCTGGTGCCCGAGCCGTCTATGCCCTCGAATACGACGAATCGCCGGATCGTTTCCATTGGTGCTGTCATGACCGCCCGAGCATAGCCGCGGGAGAGCGGCCTGTGCAAGTGCGCGATGTGGCAAAAGAAGGGCCGCCGTGCTACTGTCAAGCCGTGAGTTCCCGCAGACCCGTACCCATCCTCATAGCGACGCTCGCCGTGCTCGCGGCCGCCGCGGCCTGGTCCCTGGTCGCGGTGCCCGTGGACACGTGGCTCAGGGGCGGGGCCCGTCAAACCCTGGAGGGGCTCGGCGCGGGCATCGCCTCCGACTGGGGCATCACCGCATCCTACGCGGGCGCCTCGCCGTCCATCGCCGGGGGCCTGGTCCTGCACGACCTCCGGCTGGAGGGCAGCGGCGGCAGCTGGGTGCGCGTGGACAGGGTCAGGGTGGATTTCAGGCTCCTGGACGCCCTCCGTTCGGGTACGCTCCGCTCGCTGGACGGCGTCAGGCTGGAAGGCGTGGAGGCCCGGGTCGACCTGGACGCCGACGCGGAACTGTGGAAACGGCTGTCCGAGCTGCTGTCCGACGGCGCCCGCCCGGATTCCGCCCTGGCGGCCCCGGAACTGGAGCTGCGCGGCGCTTCCATACGGCTGGTCT
>JAKLIU010000168.1 GCA_022709445.1 Spirochaetota bacterium
GGCGCGGGCCTTCGGCGTCCGCTCGGCCATGCCCATCTCGGAGGCGGTCCGGCTCTGTCCGCACGGGGTGTTCCTCCCCCCCAGGATGGACCGGTACGTGGAGCTGTCCGCGATGGTGATGTCCGTGTTCGCGGACTTCACCCCGGACGTGACCCGCGTGTCCATCGACGAGGCCAGCCTGGACATGACCGGGACCGAGCGGCTCTGGGGGCCGCCGCCCGAGGCAGCCGCTTCCCTCAAGGCACGGGTGCGCGCTGATACCGGCTTGTCCATATCCATCGGGGTGGCCGCGAACCGCTACGTCGCCAAGATCGCCTCGGGGCTGCGCAAGCCAGACGGACTCCTGATCGTGGAGCCGGGAGGGGAGGATGCCTTCATGGCAGGCCTCGAGCTGGACAGGCTCTGGGGCGCGGGCGGCAAGACCCGGGCCAGGCTGGCCGAGCTGGGCATACGGGACATGGCCGCCCTGCGCTCCCTGTCCCGGGGCATGCTCGCGTCCATCTTCGGCGCTGCGGGTGGCGACTTCCTGTACGGCACCTGCCGCGGAATCGATCCGGGCGTGTATTCCGGCGAGCCCAAGTCGCGCTCCATGAGCGCGGAGACCACCTTCGAGCGGGACGTTACGGACCGGGAAACCCTGGAGGCCGTGCTCCTCGGCATGGCCGAGGAACTGGCCGCCCGCATGTACTCAGATGGTTCGAGCTCGCGCTGCGCGGTGCTCAAGCTGCGGTACGAGGATTTCGAGACGGTGAGCGCGCGCGAAACGAGGCCGGGACCGTTCTCCGGCTCGAGCGGGATCTACGAGGCGGCACTGCAGCTCCTGGACAGGAAGTGGACCGGCCGTCCCATACGGCTCGTGGGGCTGGGCCTGGCGTCCCTGGGCGACTCGGGCGCGGGGCAGGGCAGCCTGTTCGAGGAGGAGGGGGCGCGGGAAGCGGCCCTGGAACGGGCTGCCTTCGAGGCCAGGAAACGCGGCCTGGGCCGCATCACCAGGGCGCGCCTGGTCAAGCCGCCCTCGGACGGGAGCGGCAAGCGCCGCTGAGCGAGGCGGCCCGGACGCCCGGGCGGCACCAGGGACTACTGCGACAGGGCCGTCGTTATGGCCGCCGACCCGGCCCCGATCGCCTTCACCAGCTCGTCGCGCACCGTCACCAGGCAGGCGGCGACGGCCTCGGTATCGTTGGTGCCCTGGCCGCGGATGTCGTCCTTGACCTCCGAGTGCACGACCGTGCCGTCTGCCCGGACGATGCGCAGCGTGAACTTGCCCCGGGCGATGAAGATGTTGTAGGTCTTGCCGCCGTACTCCATCTGCGTGGGCTTGGTCACCTCGACCAGCACCAGGGCGAAGTAGCCGGCTTTCACCGCGGGCGACAGGGCGGCGAGCGAGGACGGATCCCCGCCGAAGGCTGCCATGAAGCGCGGGGTGGACACGACGCCGTTCAGGGGTACCGGCTGGACGCCCAGGGGTTTGAGCGCTTCCGCGACGGCATCCAGCACGCGGGGATTCTCGCTGTCGCCGGCGGGAGTCCGCTCCAGGGCTGCCACCAGCGCGACGTTCGGGGGGGCGAGATAGCCGAAGTCCCGGTAGACCCCGGTCAGGGCGTAGCTGTAGCCGTCCGACGAGAAGACCGGGTACGCGCGCACCACGGCATCCTTGCCGGCCGCGGTGATGGACGTGATGGTCGTGTTTGCCATGCCCTTGGCGTCGGTGGAGACCGACTGCGTCAGGCCGCCTGAATTGGCCACGAATTCGAAACGGATGACCGCGTCCGGGACCGGGCTCTTGGCGAAGCCGTAGCTTTCGTAGAGGTAGACCGCGGGCATGATGCCTGAGCCCTTGGACAGGTCGCGCGAATTGCCGGTCAGCTGCGCGCCGTCCGGCCCCACCCAGTTCTCGTGGGGCTCGACGGTCAGCCGGCCGGCGATCTCGCCGAGCAGGGCCTCGATCTCGGCCACCCGCGCCCGCAAGCCGGCCTCGTCGGCCTTGCCCCGAGCGGACACGTAGAAGCGCACCCCCTCGGCCAGGCGGTTGGAGTCGATGCTCTCGGCGGCCTTGGCCATGAGGGCGGCCACGTCGGAGTCCTTGGCCACCGGTTCCGGCGCGGCGGTCCCGGCTCCGGGAGGGGTGGAAACGCAGGAAGCCATGACGACCAGTACCGCCAGAACCAGCGCAGCGTGCTTCATGTCCGTACCCTCCCGGGCTTGTTGTCTATGCCGATGATCCTACCATGAAAAGCTGACGATGACGGGCTCGGGGGACGAGTAGAGCTCGGCCGCCGGCCGCGTGAAGGAGAGAACCTGGCCCGCGACGGCGAGCCCGGAGGAGGCCAGCGCTGCCCGGGGCAGGAGGAAGCGGAGCGACACGGCGTAGGAGCCGAACGCCGTCCGGAGGAACTCGGCGAAACCGGGATCCGCGGGCGGATCGCCCTGGGCCAGGGTCAGGCTGAGCGTGCGCCGGCCGGAGGCCTCGGTGTAGGTTGCCAGTTCCCCGGCGGGATCCATGAACAGGGCGAAGGCCGCCGGGGTGGGGAAGCGCAGCGTCGCCTTGACCGTGAAGGAATCGGCTGCGTCGGTCCTGGACCAGGAAGCCAGCGTGCCCCCGGCCCTGCCGGCCGCCAGTTCCAGGTCCGCGCGTCCCACGGGCAGGGGCAGGTAGGCCTCGTTCTCGCCGAGCCGGCCCAGTTCCTCGACCGCGTCCGAAACGGTGTAGGCCAGGGTGAGGTCCACGGCGCCGTCCGTCCCTATCCGTGCCTCTGCGTCGATGCCCACGCAGGATGACAGGAACAGGGCCAGGGGGAGGGCGAGCAAGGCAAGTCGCGACTGGTGTCTCATGGATGGAATGCTAGCCAAAAACCGCCCGATTGTCCATGCCGCCGGCCTCATTCGAAACGCTCGCTGGCTATCTGGGAATCGTGCACGCGCAGGCAGAAATCGTCCTCGATGACGGCCAGGGCCTTTCGCATGACCTTCTCCCCGAACTCGGCCGAGTTGGACACCAGTGCGGCCCCCAGGTGGGCGAAGCACAGGGACTCCTGCAGGTCGATCTCGGCGCAGCTGACGTGGAACTTGGCCCGGATCCTGTCCTTTACGGACTTGACCACGCGGCGCTTGTCCTTGATGGTGCCCGCCTCGGGCAGCTCCAGGATCACCTGGAACATGGACACGATCACGGCAAGCGCTTGCCCAGGAGGCCGTTGAGTTCCTCGCAGCCGGCGGGGCAATCCTCGGGAGGGCGCCTCGGCGGCCTCCGGCCGGCTCCCGGTTCCCGCCGCGGGAGCGCGATGGAGGACAGCCACGCGCCCAGCGCCAGGAGGCTCAGCGCGGCCTCGGACAGTCCCCGGGACCGGTGCAGGTCCGAAGCCGTGAACCATGCCTCTGAACGTTCCGTCGAGAAGAAGGCCAGGTCGGGGGAGGCTGGAACGGAGCCGGGCCGGGTCCACCGGAGCGCCGGCAGCCGGAGCGCCCTCAGGTCGGGCATGGCCGCGGCGGCGGTGCGGGCATCGCCGGCCGGCATTGCCTCCAGGGCCGTCAGCGTGGCCTGCCGCCGGTCGGCAAGGAGGGCGGCGTGGGTGGGAAGGAGGCAGGCATCGGACAGGATGCCCAGGAGCAGGGCAAGTGCGGACGCGGTCGCCATGGCCGTCCGTGTCCGCCGGTCGGAGCCCGTCGCGCCGACGGGTGGCCCGCCGCGGTAGGGCAGACAGGCCAGGGCGGGGCGGATCAGGCGCAGGGAGGCGGCGGTGGACAGGGCGCCCGCCAGGCCCGGGTCGGCGTAGTAACCCCGGATGGCGTTGGAGCCGAGGTCGCCAGCGGCCCAGGCGAACAGGAAGGGCCCGGAAGCCAGGAGCAGGGGCAGGACCGACGAAAAGCCTGCCGCCAGCACGGTCAGGGCGCCGGGTCGCGGCCGCCCGTCCCGGTCCCGGAACAGGCGCAGGAAGAACTCGAAAGCGAACAGGAGATCCAGGAGGCCCGAGGCTATGGCGAAGAAGGCCCTCCACGCCCAGCCGGCCCCGGCTGCGGAGCCCGCCTGCCCGACCAGGGCCAGCGCAACGGAGGCCACGCCCAGAGCGTACATGGCGGCGTCGATCTCCGTCCGGTTCCCGATCCCGGCCTTCTCATGTTCGCTGTTCATGGGATAGAATAATAAACACGAACGATGATATTGAAAAGAGTCGCTCCGGGCATCCTCCTCCTTTCCCTGCTCGCGTCCGGCGCCGCCCGGGAAGCGCACGCGCAGGCCCCGCTGGCCGTCGAGCCGCCCTCCAGCCTCTACGCGGCCAGTCTCGGCGACGATGACGTCGAACTCCTGGTGCAGGGCTTCTGGGAGGCCGGGATCCTGAGTTCCGGCTCCATGTCCTTCGGGCCCGGCGGCGGCGCCGTCAACGCGGTTCCCTTCCTGTTCATGCAGCGCCCCGACCTGTACCTCCTCCTGCGCTTCAGGGAGAGCTGGTGGTTCGAGGCGAGCGTGGCCGAGGAGGCCGAGCGTTCCGTCTTCGCTCTGGGCTTTTCCGCCGCCGGCGATGAATGGGTGCGGGACGCCAGGCTGGGCAATTCCGGCATTGCCATGCCGCGCTATCCCTACCTTGCCTTCGGCGAGGCTCCGGGCGCATTCGGGGCTTCGCTCTCCGCGCTCGACCTGGACTCGGGCTCGTCCTTCGACGCGATGCTGCGCTGGGACGGGCTCCGCTGGGTGACGGACCGGTGGTTCGGGCTGTCCGAGACCAGGGAGACAGAGCTCGATGCCGCTTCCTTCCTCCGCGGCCGGCGCTTCTCCCTGCCGCACCCGAACGTGGAGGCCCTCGAGCTGTACGATTACTCGAGCGGCATCGCCCGGCGCCTGGCGGCCGACGAATACCACGCGGAACTCGCGCGCGGCCTGGTGGAACTGAAGGCCGAGCCGCGGGGCATCCTGTACGCCCGCTACCTCGTCGCCGGCGCTGAACCCGTCGCACCCGCCCCGACCGACACCGTCGC
>JAKLIU010000169.1 GCA_022709445.1 Spirochaetota bacterium
GTCTTCGTGGCCGGTATCTACCTCCTGCCCACCTGGTTCGGCGCCCAGAAGTACAAGCTGGAGGCGTAAGCCCCGCTGCCCGCGGCCGGCGCAAGCCAGCCGCGCCCGCGACCGGCGCAAGCCAGCCGCGCCCGCGGCCGGCGCAAGCCAGCCGCGCCCGCGGCCGGCGCAAGCCAGCCGCGGGAGTTCCCTCGAAGCCGCCCTTACGGGCGGCTTTTTCATGACCCGGGCCCGGCCCGTTCGCTTCCACCTCCCCGGCAATGGTGCTATACTTATCCCGTTCCCGGAGGTATGTATGGTAGAAAAACCGGTAATCAGCGCCGCGCAGGCCGCCGCCATGGTGAAACCCGGCCATGTCGTCCACGTGGGCGGCTTCTTGGGCTGCGGCTCGCCGGACGGCATGATCGCCGAGCTGGTGAAATCGGGCGTCACGGGGCTCACCCTGGTGTGCAACGACACGGCGGTGCTGGATGAGAAGAACGGCCGCGTGACCGGGGTCGCCCCGCTCGTGAAGGCCAAGGCATTCAGTCGCGTCATCGTGTCGCACATAGGCACCAACCCGGAGACCCAGCGCCAGATGAACGCGGGCGAGACCGAGGTGACCCTGGTCCCGCAGGGCACGCTCGCCGAGCGCGTCCGCGCGGCCGGTTTCGGGCTGGGAGGCATACTCACCCCGACGGGCCTGGGGACAGAGGTGGAGCTGGGCAAGCAGAAGATCCTGGTGGGCGACAAGGTGTTCCTCCTTGAGGAGGCCCTGCCGGGCGACGTCGCGCTCATCAAGGCGGCCAAGGCGGACAAGGCCGGCAACCTGGTGTTCTCCAAGACGGCGCGCAACTTCAACCCGCTGATGGCCACGGCCTGCAAGCTGGTGATCGTGGAGGCGGAGGAGCTGGTGCCCGTGGGCGCCATCGACCCGGACCACGTGCACACCCCGAGCATTTTCGTGGACTACATCGTGCTGGCGGGGAGGCCCTGACATGATCGAGTACGTGGAGAACAAGGAAGTCATCGCGAGGCGCATCGCGCGCTTCTTCAAGACCGGGGACGTGGTCAACCTGGGCATCGGCCTGCCCACGCTGGTGGGCAACTTCGTGCCCGCGGACGTGACCGTGATCCTGCAGTCGGAGAACGGCCTCATCGGCCTGGGGCCGGCGCCCGCGCCCGGCGCGGCGGACAAGGACCTGACCAATGCGGGCGCCATGCCCGTCACCATACTCCCGGGCGGTGCCTTCTTCGACTCGGCCACCAGCTTCGGCATCATACGCGGCGGCCACGTGGACTATACCGTGCTGGGCGTGCTGGAGGTGGACCAGGAGGGCAACCTGGCCAACTACAAGATCCCCGGCAAGATGGTCCCCGGCATGGGCGGGGCCATGGACCTGACCACCGGCTCGCGCGTGGTCATCGCCGCGACCACGCACCTGGAGAAATCCGGCGCGTCCAAGCTCAAGCGCCGCTGCCTGCTTCCGCTGACCGCCGCCCGTGAGGTGAACATCGTGGTCACGGACGTGGGCTTCTTCGAGCTGCTGGGCGGGCGCTTTCACCTGGTCGAGTATTTCCCGCCCTACACGCCCGACTGGATCGTCGCGCACACGGACGCGGACCTGGTGGTGCGCGAGGGTTGCGCCGCCTGCGAGTGCTGAGCCCGCCGGGCGCGAGAAACGAAAAGGAGTACATCATGAACGAAGTTTTCATCATGGGCGCGGCCAGGACCGCGATAGGCAGCTTCGGCGGGGCGCTGGCGAACGTGCCGGCCGTGGAGCTGGGGGCGATGGCCGTTAAGGCGGCGCTTGAGCGCGCGGGCTTCGCGCCCGGGCAGGTGGACGAGGTGTTGCTGGGCTGCGTGCTCCAGGCCGGGCTCGGGCAGAACGTCGCGCGCCAGGTGCTCATCAAGGCCGGCATCCCCCAGGAGCGGACCGCAATGACCCTCAACATGGTCTGCGGTTCGGGCCTCCGCTCGGTGGCAGCGGCCGCCCAGGCGATCAAGGCCGGCGACGCGAACGTGGCGGTCGCCGGCGGCACGGAGAACATGAGCCTGGCGCCGTACCTGCTCCGGCAGGCGCGCACCGGCTACCGCATGGGCAACGGCGAGATCGTCGACTCCATGATTTACGAGGGACTGACCGACATCTTCAACGGCTGCCACATGGGCATCACCGCGGAGAACCTCGCGGCCAAGTACGGCATCACGCGCGCCGAGCAGGACGCCCTGGCGGCCGGCAGCCAGAACAAGGCCGAAAAGGCCATGGCCGACGGCAAGTTCAAGGAAGAGATCGTCCCCGTGGTCATGCCCCAGAAAAAGGGCGACCCGGTGGTGTTCGAGCGCGACGAGTTCCCGCGCGCCGGCGTGACCGCCGAAGCCCTGGGCAAGCTCAGGCCCGCGTTCAAGAGCGACGGCACGGTGACCGCGGGCAACGCCTCCGGCATCAACGACGGCGCGGCTGCCCTGGTGGTGTGCGGTGCCCAGGCGGCCAAGTCCGGCACGCCCCTGGCGCGCATCGTATCCTACGGCTGGCACGGCTGCGACCCGGCCATCATGGGCATAGGACCGGTGGAAGCCGTGCGGCTGGCCCTGTCCAGGGCGGGCTGGGCGGTCGGCGACCTGGACCTGATCGAGGCCAACGAGGCCTTCGCCGCCCAGGCGATCGCCGTGTCGCGCGAGCTCAAGTTCGACATGGACAAGGTCAACGTGAACGGCGGCGCCATCGCGCTCGGCCATCCCATCGGCGCGTCTGGCGCGCGCATCCTGGTCTCGCTCCTGCACGAGATGAAGCGCCGGAACGCGAAGAAGGGCCTGGCTACGCTCTGCATTGGCGGCGGGATGGGCATAGCCCTGTGCGTGGAACGCTGACGCGGCGGACTGACGATGCTCAAATGAACAGGCCCGGGGGCAACCCCGGGCCTGTTCGTCAAAGGCGCTCCGCTGACGGCGGTCCGGCGCTCAGGCCTTGAACCTGCCTATCTGGCCGGTCACCCGGCCGATGGCGCCGGTGTTGGCTTCCACCATGGCCACCACGTCCGCGAAGGTGGCGCCGATGCGGTCCACGTCCCCCGTGATGCGCCGCATCTCGGCGCGCACCCGGGAGGAAAGCTCGCTCAGCCGTCGCATGCCCTCGGCCAGGGAGACGGCGCTCTCGCCCATTTCCCGCGCGCCCTCCTTCACCCTGCCGGTCACGCCGTTCATGGAGCCTATCGCCTCCAGCACCTGCTTGGATCCCTCCGCCTGCTCGCGCAGCGCGTTGCGGATCTCGTCCTCGCGGCCGCTCACCGTGTCTATGAGCGAGGCCACCTCGTCGAAGCCGCGCGACGCGTCGGCGGAGGCGGTCACGGCCGAGTCGATGGAATCCTTCACTTCCCGGAGTCGCTTGGCCACGTCCTTGGACTGGCTGCCCGACTTCTCGGCCAGGGAGCGTATCTCGTCCGCGACCACGGAGAACCCGGCGCCGGCCTCGCCCGCGTGGGCCGCCTCGATGGCCGCGTTCATGGCCAGCAGGTTGGTCTGCGCCGAGATCGCGGCGATGAGCCGGTTCGCGTCCAGGAGCATGCCCGACATCTCCGACACCCGCGAGATCAGCGCGTTGGCCTCGTCCAGCTTGCGCTTCCCCTCGCCGGCCGCCCTGGTCAGCCCGCCGTAGTAGGCGTCCACCTGCTCGACGCTGGAGGAAAGGGACCGGATGTTGCCGATCATCTGCTCGATGCCGGCGCCTGATTCCGCGGCCATGGCCGCCTGCTCGTCGATGGCCTCGTGCAGGCGCCGCACGTTGAGGCCGATGGCCTCGATGGACGCGGTGGATTCCTCCACCGACCTGGCCTCGGCCTCCACGGTGTCCCCTATGCCGCCCACGGAGGAGGCGATCTCGTCCAGGGCCTGCTTCATGCCGCCGGTGCCCGAACCGAGCCTGTCGCAGGCGGAGGCCAGGCCCTCCATCGTCGTCTTGATGTCGCGGACCATGGCGCGGAGGGTGGACGTGTAGCCGTTGAACGCGTCCGCGAGCGCGCCTATCGCGTCGAAGTTGAGCATGGGGGCGTGCGCCTCCAGGTCCGCCTCCCCGCCGGAGGACAGCTCGACGATGCGCGCGCGCAGGAGCGCGGCCTGGATGCGGTCCTCCCTGCGGGAGAGCAGGGTCATGGCCAGGGCAGCGGCCGCCAGGCACGATCCGACGACCGCCAGCGACACCACCGGGTCCGACGGGCCGCGAGCCCCCGGATCGCGCATGACGAAGTAGCGGGCCACGTAGGCCAGGTGCGTCACCGCGGCGGCCATGGCCGAGAACATGATGATGAGGTCCCGCGACTCGGAGAAGCGGTCCCGCTCGCCGGGCAGCATGCGTTCCATGCGCAGGGCCTTCTTGGGTTCCAGGAGCAGCAGGTTGATCACCAGCACGTTGAGGGTGGCGGACATGAGGCCCTCGGTGATCTTGAAGGCCAGCACCCAGGCCAGGGGCGTCCCGCCCGGGCTCTTCCAGTCGTTCAGGGCGAAGAACGCGAGGGTGCCCGCGGTCCAGAAGGCCACGGTGACGATGATGAGGGTCCAGGGTATGCCGAGCGCCGCCCTGCGGGCTGCCCGGTACGCCGCCTCGTCGCCGGCGTCCGGCGCGGCGAGCCAGCGGAACAGGGGAGCCAGCACGCCCCTGAGCGAGGCCACCAGGATGACCAGCATGACGCCGACCAGGCCGAAGATCATCGGTTTCTGGAAGGTGAACAGCATGCGCCTGCCCAGGCCCTCGTCCAGCATGATGTTGAACGAGTGCGTGAACGCCTCGCCGAGCACCACGGTCGCCACGGGCGTGGCAACCAGCGAGACCACCATGGAATTGAAGAAGCGCCTGGCCGTACCGTTTTTCATCATCCCGCTCCCCGGCATTGAGATCGGCAGGAAGTATAGGCCGGCAAAAACGCGCTGTCCAACG
>JAKLIU010000017.1 GCA_022709445.1 Spirochaetota bacterium
GCCATGCCCACGGTGGAGTTGCCCCTGGCCCGGTTCCGGACCGGCTACCCGGTCCTGGACCTCTTCGTGGACGCCGGCCTGGCGCCCAGCAAGAGCGAGGCCAGGCGCCTGGTGCAGCAGGGCGGGGCGGCGGTGGGCGACTCGGCCTGGACCGACGAGAAGCTGCCCGTCGGCGACGACCGCCTGGACGGCGAGGGCGAGCTGGTGCTGCGCGCCGGCAAGAAGCGTTTCGCCCGCGTCGTGACCAAAGGCGACTGAGGCCGCAAGCGGTGACCAGGGCGGAGGCCGCAGCCGAGTACGGAGCCCTCCTCCGGCTGCTCCGGGAGCACGCCTTCCTGCGCTACTCGTCCGCCGGTGCCGCCGAGTGGGAAGACAAGCTCAGGAGCGTTTCCGCCCTGTTCGCTGCCCTGGTATCGGGAGCCGCGGGCCTGGCCCTGCCCGACCCTTACCCGCATTCCGGCCTGGAGAAGGCTCAGCGATCCGATTTCGGCGCCCTGGCTGCCCAGGCCAAGCGCTGCGCCGCCCTGCTCGCCGCGGCCGCCGGCAGGGCGGAAGGCCGGGAACGGGTCCGCCTGGCCGCCGCCGCAGCGGCATGGAAACGCGCCGCCCTGGCGCTCGCGTCCCCGGGCGGCTGAGGCTTCCGGCTCAGCCCCTGAAGCGTATCGTCCAGCGGGTGCCCGCCGAGCCGTCCAGGGACCAGGTCCCGCCCAGCTGGGCGCAGAGCGAGACGATCAGCTGCATGCCCAGGGATTCGCAACGTTCGGGGGCCAGCCCGGGCGGGAAGCCGCGGCCGTTGTCCCCCAGCGCCAGCACCACCTCGTCACCTGACTCCCGCTTCGCGGACAGGCTGATGCGGGGTTCTTCCGCGCCGTCATTGAACGCGTACTTGAGCGAGTTGGTGATCACCTCGTTGATGATCAGCCCGCAGGGAATGGCCTTGTCGATGTCCAGCTCCAGCGGTTCCAGCTCCAGTTCGAGGGCCGGGGGCCTGTCCCCGGGCGAGAGCGACGGGACCAGCCAGTTCAATATGGTGCGGATGTACTCAGACAGGTCGATGTGCGAGAGATCCCGCGACCGGTAGAGGAGCTCGTGTATGCCGGCCATCACCCTGATGCGGTCTATGGAGTCGTCGAAGACGTGCTCGGTCTCCGGCGTCGCCGATGCCTTGAGGGAGAGCAGGCTGATCACCAGCTGCAGGTTGTTCTTGACCCGGTGGTGTATCTCCTTGAGGAGCACCTCCTTCTCCCTGAGGCTGGACGCCATCCTGCCGGCCGCCCGGTCGGCTTCGGTGATGTCCACGAAGGTGATGATGAAGCGGTCCGCGATGAAGGCCGCCTTGCCTATCATGGTCCGGTCGCTCCCGTCCTTGCAGCGGATGCGGCCGGTGAAGTCCGATTCCGGCTCGCGCCCTTCCCTGAGCGTGGCTATGTACGCATTCCAGAAGGACTGCACCTCCCGACTGTATTCCGGGTCGGGGTAGGCGGCCAGCCACCAGTCCCCGTCCGTCGGGATATCCGAAACCACCCAGCCCAAGACGGCGGTGAACGCCCGGTTCAGGAGCTCGATGCCCATGTCCGGCCTGACGAGTATCACCGGGATGGGCAGGAAGTCCAGGAGGTCGAAGAGCCGGCGCTCGTTGGCCCTGAGCCTGGCCTCGCGTTCCCGGATCGCCTGGCCCATGCGGGCCAGGTTGTCCGACAGGTGCGCAAGGTCGTAGAAGCCCCTGAACTCGATGACCGCGTCCAGGTGGCCGTCGGCCAGGTCCTGGGAAAAGCGCACCAGCCGCTCGATGTCCAGCCGCACGTAACGGATCACGGTGGCATTGAGGGCCAGCGAGCCGACGGCATAGGCCGCAAGCACCGCCAGCAAGAGCCGCTGCAGGTAAGCCAGCGCCCGGAAGACCCGCGCCGTCGGTTCGGACACCGTGACGGTCCAGCCCGACGAGCCGGGGACCGAGGCCCAGCAGAGCAGCTCCTCGGTCCCGTTCGGCCTGAGGGCGATCGCGCGGCCGCCCCGGCCGCTTCCTCGCTCCCTGAACCAGCGTTCCAGGGAGACGGTCTCGCTCCGGCTGACCAGGGACGGGTCGACGTTGTGGGCCAGGTACGCGCCGGTGGCGTCCACCACCGCGATGGAACGGGTTTCGCTGGCCGGCAGGCCTGCCATGAACTCGTTCATGAAGAGCAGGTTGATGTAGGCCACGGCCACGCCGCCGTCGAAGGGGTGCGAGAGCACGGCGCTCGGCGCGTAGTCATCCTCCGCTATGAAGGAAGGCGACACGTAGTCCCTGCCGTCCCTGAGCGGGGCGCGGAAGTACTCCCTGGCCGACAGGTCGAACCCCAGCTCCCCGGAACCGGCCGAGGCGAGCCTGACCACTCCCCGCAGGTCCGTCACCAGCACGTCCTCGAAGGCGGCATAGGTGGAGCGGAGCAGCTCCGGTCCGCCGGCATCCCTGAAGACGGGCTGGGCCAGCAGGGACAGGCCCATGAAGTGGGCCTCCAGGAATGACGAAACTTCGTGGGCTACGCTGCCGGCCAGGAGGGCGTTGGAATCCTCGGACTGCCTGCGCAGTTCCTCGCGTATGAAGCGTCCGAGGATTTCCGCCATCGCCAGCATGGAGGCCAGGGTCATGAGGGCCAGGAGGGTGCCCAGGAGGGTGGTGGCCCGGAACTTGCCGCGCAAGGCTCAGTTCACCGCGCCCGTGACGACGAAGGCCCCGTCGATGATCCGCTTCATGTACAGGGGCCGGCTGGCGTCCCCGTACTCGTCGATGCCGATGGTCCCGGCCGTGCCGGTGAAGGAACGGACCGCGCCGATGGCGGCGGCCAGGCGGCCGGGAACCGGCCCGGAAGCTCGCAGGGCCTCCACCAGGAAGAGCATGCTGTCCCAGGTCTCGATCGCCCCGTAGCCGGGCTCCTCCCCGAAGGCGGCGCGGTAGGCCGCAGAGAGCGGGAGATCCCGGACCAGGGCGGGGTCCACCTGGTGGACCATCGTGGCCCCTTCCACGGCGGCGCCCCCGTAGGTGATCACGTCGTCGTTCCCCGCCCAGCCGCTCAGGTAGAGGGGGGCCAGGAGTCCCCGGAGCGCCAGTTCCTGGGCTATGGTCCCGGTATCCAGGGACCCGGCCACGATCATGACGGAGTCGTAGCCGTCGCCCGCCCCCAGTTCCGCGATCGCCCCGTAGTCCAGATCGTCAAGCTTTTGGTAGAAAAACGTGCCCGCGATGTCGACCAGGCGCGCGAGGCCCTGGAGGTAGGTCTGGTAGTAGGGCACATTGTACGCGGCCGCGATGAAGAGCACCCTGCGGTGCCCGGCCTGCCGCATGGAGGCCGCCAGGGCTTCCGGGTCGCGGGCGGTGCTCATGATGGTGCGGTAGAAGCAGTCGGCCTTGCCGCTGAGCGCGTCGGAGGTGGAGGTGGGGCTGATGATCGGCACGCCCGCCTCCTCGAGTACCGGTATGGCGGCGAGGGCCGACGAGCTGGAGTAGAAGCCGACCACCGCCTCGACCCCGGCGGCGGCCAGCCCGGCCGCGACCTCCGGCGCCCGCGAATCGTCGCTGGCCAGGTCGCGCACTTCCAGCCGCAGCGTGCGCCCCCCGATCCCGCCTTCCCCGTTCAGGCGGTCCACGAAGAGCATGGCGGCGTTCCGCCCCTCGACTCCCAGCATGTAGTCCATGCCCGACATGCTGGCCACGAAGCCGATCACGATCTCGCCGCGGGGGCGGCAGGCCTGCATGGCGAGAGCGGCCAGCGACGCGAGCGCGGCCATGGCGATTCTTCCCGGAGCCCTTCGCATCTTCACCCCCGATACGGTCAAGTATCGCCGAATTCCGCCGCGCTTCAACCCGTGCCGGCGCTTTTCCCGCTCGAACGGCTGCTGTCGGCCTGGCCGCCGGCCGGGAACTCCAGGCTGAACCGCGCGCCCTGCGCGACGCCCCAGGCCAGCTTACCCCCGAGCTGTTCCGCAAGCGCGCAGGCCAGCCTCAGTCCAAGCCCCCTGGAGGCGCAGGGATCGAAGCCGGGCGGCAGTCCGGGACCGTCGTCGGCCAGCTCCAGCCTGGCCCGTCCGCCTCTGCCGGACAGGCTGACCCTGAGGGTGCCGCCGCGGCCGTCCGCGAAGGCGTGCTTGAAGGCGTTGGTGGCCAGCTCGTTGACCAAGAGCCCGAAGGGCACGGCGCGCTCCAGCTCCACCTCGACTGCGGCCAGGTCCAGTTCCAGCCCGACGCCGGATGCGCCGCGCCCGGTCTGCAGGATGAGCTCCAGGATCCTGCGCGCGTACTCCCCGAGGTCCACGCCCCGGTCGTCGGAGGTCTCGTAGAGCATCTCGTGCACCAGCGCCATGGACGATATGCGCGTCTCCATGGCGGCCTTGAAGGATTCCAGGTCCCCCGACGCGTCGCCCTGCATCTGGATGAGGCTGAGCACCAGCTGCAGGTTGTTCTTGACGCGGTGGTGTATCTCCTTGAGCAGCATCTCCTTGCCCCGGAGCGATTCCGCGAGCCTCAGGGCGTAGCGCTCCCGCTCCTCCGCCCGCCGTTCCACGGTGCCGGCCATCAGGTCCAGGGCGGTCGCTATCTGGCCCAGGTCCGGCGAGTCGTCCCCGGTGCCCAGGCGGGCGGAGAGGTTCCCCTCCCTGATCAGCGAGGTGGTGGCTATGATGCGGGCCAGGCGCTTCCCGAACAGGATGCGGGACGACTCCCGGGCGAAGAAGGTGCCCAGGAGCCCGACGGCCGCCATGAGCGCCAGGTTCCGCGCCAGGATGCGGCGGCTGCGTCCCTCGGCGATGGCCGTGGGCATCCCGAAGACGAGGTACATGTAGGGAGCGTGCCCGGGCGACAGCCTGAGGGCCTTGAAGGCGTAGTTGCGCGCGATGCCGTCGGACCCGGTTTCCACGAACGAGCCCGCGTCGCCCATCCTGAGCATGCGCTCCCAAACCTCCGCCTTGATGGGTTTGCCCAGGGGGTTGGTGTCCTTGGCTGGATAGAAGTACACCCGTATGCCCTTGGCGTCCACCATCCCCAGGAAGGAACCCTCCGGGAGCGAGAAGGTCTCGAAGAGCCCGTCGTAGGAACTCAGGCGGTAGAGGGTGGCTATTGCCCCGGCGATGCGGCCGTCGGGGGAGAGTATGGGCAGTGCGAAGGGGAACGAGGGTTCGGCATCCGTCGCGGCGAGCACGTACTCGCCGGCCTCCATGCGGCCGTTGGCCAGCGCGAGCCTCAGGTGCAGGCGTTCGCCGAGCCAGGTGCCCGGGGGGAGCCTGGACGAGGCGGTCACGGAGCCCGAGACGTCCACCGCGGTGAAGTTGACGTAGCCCGGGTTGATGGCGTGCACCGCGCGGAGTATCGCGGTCATGCTGTCCGCTTCCCCTTCCCTGAAATCCGGGAGCGAGGCGATGGTGGTCAGGATCTGCCTGACGGCGTCGCTGACGCGTTCCTGGTATCCGGCGAAGGCTTCCAGCTGGCGGGCCGTCTCCTGCCTGGACTGATCGGCCAGGTAGCGTCCCTGCTCCAGTCCCGTCCAGGTGACGATGGCCAGGGCGGGCGCGAGCGCCAGCAGCACGGACACGACCATCGCGCTCCGTATGGATGGATACCTGACCGTCCTGCCCATGCACGCCCCTCCCCGCCGCTCCGGCAAGTATCGGCCGGGACGGGGCGGAATGCAACGGCGCGGCTCGCCCCGGGGCCGGCCCGCGCCCTGGCTCAGATCTCGGTCAGCACGTGCCCGTGGTAGTACTCGTCGCGGAGGGAGCGGACCTGCTCGTCCTTGAGGTACTCGTCGAAGCGCATCATGCGGTCTATCACGCCGCCGGGGCAGAACTCGATGATCCGGTTGGCGATGGAGTTGACGAACTCGTGGTCGTGGCTGGTGAACAGGACGACGCCGGGGAACTCCATGAGCCCGTTGTTCAGCGCGGTGATGGCCTCCAGGTCCAGGTGGTTGGTCGGCTCGTCCAGGATCAGGCAGTTGGCCTCCTGGAGCATCATGCGGGACAGGAGGCAGCGGACCTTCTCCCCGCCGGAGAGCACCCTGACGGGCTTGAGGGCCTCGTCGCCGGAGAAGAGCATGCGGCCAAGGAAGGAGCGGATGTAGGTCTCGTCGTCGCTGTCGGTCCAGCGCTTGAGCCAGTCCACGATCGAGTCGCCGGAGTCGAAGAGCTCGGCGTTCTCCTTGGGGAAGTAGGAGCTGGACATGGTCTGGCCCCAGTAGAACTCGCCCTGGTAGTCCTTGTCCTCCCCGGCCATGATGCGGAAGAACGCGGTCTTGGCCAGGTGCTCGCGCCCCACGAAGGCGATCTTGTCCTCGCGGTTGATCATGAGGTCCAGGTCCCTGAACAGGGGCTTGCCGTCCAGGGACTTGGACAGGTTCTGCACCCGCAGGACGTTGTTGCCCGGGTCGCGCTCGGGCTTGAAGCCCACCCAGGGGAAGCGCCGGCTGGTGGGCTGCAGGTCCTCCACCTCGAGCTTCTCCAGCACCTTCTTTCGGCTGGTGGCCTGGCGGCTCTTGGCGGCGTTGGACGCGAAGCGCTGGATGAACTCCTTGAGGTCCTTCACCTTCTCGTCGCGGCGCTTCTTCTCGTCCTTGACCTGCTGCTGGAGCATGCGGCTGACCTTGTACCAGAAGTCGTAGTTGCCCGGGTACATGCGTATGTGGCCGAAGTCTATGTCGCAGATGTGGGTGCAGACCGCGTTGAGGAAGTGGCGGTCGTGGGACACCACGATGACCACGTTGGGGAAGTCCATGAGGAAGTCTTCCAGCCAGGCGATGCTGTCCAGGTCCAGGCCGTTGGTGGGCTCGTCCAGGAGGAGGATGTCCGGGTTGCCGAAGAGGGCCTGGGCCAGGAGGGTGCGCACCTTGAGGCTCTCGGGCACCTCGCGCATGAGACGCTCGTGCTCGGTCTCCGGGATGCCCAGGCCGGACATCAGTATGGAGGCCTGGGCCTCGGCCTCCCAGCCGCCCAGCTCGGCGAACTCCGCCTCCAGGTCGGCGGCCCTGAGGCCGTCCGCCTCGGTGAAGTCTTCCTTGGCGTAGATGGCCTCGCGGTCCCTCATGGTCCGGTGGAGCCTGGGGTAGCCCCGGATCACCACGTCGACCAGGCGCTCCTCCTCGAACTCGAAGTGGTCCTGCCTGAGGACGGCCATGCGCAGCTGGGGCGGGTAGCTGATCTCGCCCTTGTCCGGCTCCAGTTCGCCCGCCAGCACCTTGAGGAAGGTGGACTTCCCGGCCCCGTTGGCGCCGATGATGCCGTAGCAGTTGCCCGGGGTGAACTTGAGGCCCACGTCCTTGAAGAGTATGCGTTCGCCGAAGCCGAACTTGAGGTCTATGACGTTAATCACGGCAGGATCCTTGCATCGTGTCGAAGTGTGTCTATCGATGCGGATAATGACGGTAAAACGTCAAAAATGCAAGCCTATGTCAGGAACCCAGCCTCTGCAGCATGGCCTGCTTGATGTCCGTGCCCGCCTCGCGCTCCAGCTCCAGGAGGCTGGATATGAAGCGGGGCAGCTCGCCGCCGGCCGCCTCGTCGTACCAGCGGCGGTAGAGCGACAGGTCTTCCTCATAGAGCCGGTAGAGGTCCAGGTAGGCGTTGTTGATCGACCCCATGTCGAAGCTCCGGTAGCCTTCCCCGCTGAACAGGCGCGGCGCGGCTTCCCGGTAGGCCGCGGCGCGCTCCGCTATGATCGACGCCTTGCGTTCCAGCTTGTCTTCGGGAGTCATGGCGGCGTCCCGGTAGGCGGCGTCCAGGAGCCGGGCCGTCTCCGCGAGCCAGGCTGTGAAGGCCTCCCCGTCGGCGCGGCGGGCCCGCCTGGCGGCAAGTTCGGGTGAATCGGGACCGTAGCGCATGGCCAGCCAGGCCTCGGCGGCCACGCGCCCGGTGAAGGTGGCGAACTCCTCGTTGAACTGGCCGGCTCCCTTGATGAAGAGGGTGGCGTGGGCCGATTCGTGGAGTATCAGCTCGGCGAGCGCGTCCGGGGGATACGCCGTCATGAACGAGTAGAGCGGGTCCCTGAAGAAGCCCAGGGAGCTGAAGGCATCCACCTTGCGTATGATGACGTCCAGTCCGGCGGCCTTGAGCCGGGCGACCTCCTCCTCCGCGTCCTCGCGCCGGTAGAAGCCCTTGTAGGGCAGCTCGCCCAGGAAGGGATAGCGCCAGTGGTACCGCGTGAAGGAGTCGGCGGCGCAGGCGGACACCACATCGGCCACGTAGTCCCGGTCCAGGGCCACGTAGCCGGTGTAGTTGCGGGTGGGCTTGAGGCCGGCCTGCTCCGTGGCGAAGGCGCGGACATCCTCCACGAGCGACAGGAAGCGCCTGAGTTCCTCCGGGGAACCGGGGTCCGCCTCCAGCCGGGAGACGGGCACGGCGCGCGCGCGTTCCGACAGGAAGTGCCCTGCCTGGCGGACGTACCAGCAGGACGACGACAGGAGTGACGCTGACAGGCAGGCCATGGCAAGGAGCCCCCTCGATAGCCGGTGCTTCATGGGTACAGTATAGCATGCGACGCGCCCGGCGGCGCTTGCCGCCTTCCTGCCCGGGCGGCTACACTCGGCACATGACCACCACCAGCCAGGGGCGCTCCTACGCCCATGCCGGCCGCTACGAGTCCCTCCTCTTCATCACCGCGGCCATCTGGGGCTCCGGCTTCGTGGCGCAGCGCCTGGGACTGCAGAGCCTGGGGCCGTTCACCTTCAACGCCCTGCGCTTCGCCATAGGCTCCCTGGCCCTGGTGCCGCTTGCCCTGGCCCGCAGGGCATCCTTCAGGCCGGTCCTGGTGCCGGGCCTGATAGCGGGGAGCGTGCTGCTGGTCGCCTCTGGGCTCCAGCAGGCGGGCATGCAGTTCACCACCGCGGGCAAGGGAGGGTTCATCACGGGCCTGTACGTGGTGCTGGTGCCCATCGGCGCGGCCTTCCTGGGCAGGCGCGTCGACCTGAAGACCTGGGCGGGCGTGGCCCTGGCGGTGCTGGGAATGTTCTTCATATCCGTGGACGGAGAAGGCCTGGGCCTGGGCAGGGGGGAACTCCTGGTGCTGGCCAGCGCCTTTTTCTGGGCCGCCCACATCCTGGTGCTCGACCGGTTCTCTCCCCGGGTGGATCCCATAGCGCTGGCCATAGTCCAGTTCGCAGTCTGCGCGGTCCTGAGCGTGCCCGTCGCGGCGCTCACCGAGTCCCTGGGACCGGGGGACATCGCAGCCTCGCTGTGGCCGGTGCTCTACAGCGGGCTCCTGACCATAGGCGTGGGCTTCACCCTGCAGGCGGTCGCCCAGGTCAAGGCCCACCCGGCCCGGGCGTCCATCATCATGTCCCTGGAAGCGGCCTTCGCCGTGCTTTCCGGATGGCTCATCCTGGGCGAACTCATGGACGCCCGCCAGCTGGCCGGCTGCGCGATCATGCTCGCGGGCATGATACTGGCCCAGCTGCCCGGCCGGTCCCCGGCATCCGGCTCGGGAGGGACGCCGTGATCCGGCGCGAGCGCATCCCCCTCCTGCACGACCGGCACAGCCACACGGGCCTGTACGCGGCGATGGGCGCCTGCCCGGACCTGTCCCGTTTGGGGCGGGACGACGCGCTGGCCCTCCTGCGCTCGCTGCCGCCGGACCGGCTGAGCGTGGTCCGGGGCTGGCGCACCAACGAGCTGGACCTGGACGGGGCGATCCTGTCGACGCTGCCGCCGGTCCTGGTGGCCAACTTCAGCCTGCACGGCTACGCGATCAGCGGGGCCGGATTGCCCTTCGTGGAGGCGGCCGCGCCCGAACTGGCGGCGCACCGGGACGACAGCGCCTGGCGAGAGGCCAACGTGCCCCGCATTTTCCGCGCCTACTGCGAACTTGCCGGGCTGGACGAGGCGGCCCTGGCAGCCCATTTCGACGACTTGGAGCGATGCGGCGTCGGATCGGCGGAGGACATGGCTGTCTCGTCGCCTGATACCCTGGCGGTCATGAGGCGCTCGCGCTTCGCGGACCGGATCGTGTACTGGGCGGCCTACGGGCTCTATCCGGAGCTTTCCGCCGGGGAGCGGGCCGCGTGCAGCGGGGTGAAGCTCTTCCTGGACGGCTCGCTGGGCGCGAGGACGGCCGCGATCCGGGGATCCTGGATCGGCGGCGGCGCGAGCACCCTGTGCATGACGGACGGGGAACTGGACGCCGCCCTGTGGACCATCGCAGGATGGAAGACCGGGGTATCCATACACGCGATCGGCGGCCTGGCCATGGATCAGGCCCTGTCGGCCCTGGAACGGGTCGTCGCGGGAGGCGGAAGCTTCCCGGTGGTGCGGCTCGAGCACCTGCAGTTCATCGACATGGCCCAGGCGTCCCGCGCGCGCGATCTGGGCGCGGTCCTGTCCATGCAGCCCAACTTCTCCAGCGACACGGTCGATTACGCCGACCGGCTGCCGGCCTCGATGCTCGCGGCCAACAATCCCTTCCGCATGCTCATCGACCGCGCCGGCTTCACGCCGGGCCGCGATCTGGTGTTCGGCTCGGACGGCATGCCCCACGGCATCGAGTACGCGGCGCGGGTGTCGCTCTTCCCCGCCAGTCCGGGGCAGGCCCTGTCGCTGGAAGAGCTGGTGGCCGGCTACGGACCGGCGCTCGGCGGGGCGCCGGGCTGGTCGACACTGGAGATGGACGACGAGCGCCTCAGCGTTCGCCGAATACCAGGGCAGTGAAGCGCGAGAGTTCGGCTCCAGGGGCCTTCCAGGAGCCGGGAGGCAGTCCCGCCTTGCCGCAGAGCTCCGTAAGGAGGCGCTCGCGGTCCCAGCCCTGCTCGGTGGCCACCTGGGGCAGGAACACGCCCGTCCGGTGACCGAGGGACAGGAGGACGCCGTGCACGCCGGGGAGTATGTCCCCCGGCCCGCAGCGCTCCATGGGGGACAGCACGGAGATCTCCAGTTCCAGCTCCGGGAATTCCTGCGGGCTGACCGGCGGGAAGCGCGGGTCTCCGTAGGCCGCGGCCCGGGCCATGTCCGCGACCGTGGCCGCCAGGCTCTCCCCGGGCAGCATCCTGCCTATGCAGCCCCTGAGCCGTCCGTGCCGGTGCAGGGTGACGAAGGCGCCGTGGGGACGATCCAGTTCGCCCCCGGCGGGCAGTTTGGCCGGTATCCCGTTCTCGATCGCCTCACGGGCAAGCGACAGGAGCGCTTCCCGCTCGTCCGTCCCCAGCGTGAACTCCATGCTCAAGCCTCCGTGGCCGGATACCAGGCCGCCGCCGCGTAGTGGACGATGCGCTCGGCGTTGCTCTCCCGGTTGCGGAGGGAATCCACCCGCAGGAGCAGCTCCCGGGAGGCGCCGGCCAGGCTCTTCATGGCCAGGGGCACCGCGATGGTCGCCGCCCCGCAGGCTCCCTGCTCGAACAGGCGGCAGAGCCTGGCCATCTCCCGCCAGTCTCCGCCCGACAGGCACGCGAGCAGGGCGTCGCTCTTGCGGGCTGCCTCCGCCGCGGCCAGGGAGGACGCCAGGTTGGACGAAGCCACGACCAGGGTTTCCACCGGGTCGTGGGAGAGCACCAGGTCCAGGGCCATGGCCAGACTCGCGACCACGGCCGGCTCGGCGCCCGCGACGATCAGCGGGGCCAGGCGGGCCTCGGGGAAGAGCCGCTTCATGAAGGGAAGCTGCACCTCTATCGCGTGCTCCTCCAGGTGCGGTATGTCGTCGGTCTCGAAGACGGTCCCGCAGGACTCCAGTTCCGCGCAGAACTCCCGGTCCGTTGCCAGGTCTCCCAGGGGAGTCCTGAAGACGGCCGATTCGGGGAGGTAGACCGCCGGGTCCCCGCTGCGGTGCCTGGGGGCCAGGATGACCACGCGCCCGGGTTTCCTGCCGGAGGCGGCCTTCCACGCGGCGCCCTGCACCATGCCCGAGTAGTCGAAGCCGGCGTGCGGCGAGAGTATGGCCAGCGCGTCGGTCCGCGTTCCCGGGGCCGAGCCCAGGGCACGGTCGACCGCGGAGGCCAGCTCCGTGGGATCCTCGGGGTAGAAGATCCCCGCGACTATGGATTCGCGGATCGTGCCGTTTACGCTGGCTTGGCTCATGGAGTAGAATTATATGCGCCGCCGGGAACATGGCAATATCCCGGGGCGTATCCCCGATCGGAGCCCCCATGCGCGTAATCGTAGCCGACGACGAGCCCAACATGCTTTCGTCGATAGCCGCCTTCCTGGACCTGGAGGACATAGCCCACGAACTGGCCCCCGACGGCCTGTCGGCCAGGGCGTTGCTGTCGGACCGGGCCTTCGACGCGGCCGTGCTGGACATACGCATGCCCGGCATGGACGGGCTGGCCCTGCTGCGCTGGATCATGGAGGAGGGGCCGGCCATCCCGGTGATCATGATGAGCGCCCACGGGGACGTGCGGGACGCGGTGGAGGCCATGCGCCTGGGCGCCTGGGACTACCTGGTCAAGCCCTTCGACCCCGACGAACTGGCCATGAGGCTCCGCAAGGCGGTGCGCGAACGCAGGCTGAGCGCCGACCGGGAGGCGTCCAGCCGGCCAGCGGTGGCCGGCGCGACCAGGATCGTGGGCGACAGCCCCGCGCTCAGGGAGGCGCTCCGCCTGATCGAGAAAGCCGCCGCCGTACCGACCACCGTGCTCCTGACGGGGGAGAGCGGCACGGGCAAGGAAGTGGCCGCCCGCCACCTGCACGAATTGTCCGGGCGCCAGGGGGCCTTCGTGGCGGTCAACCTGGGCGCCATCCCGGAGCAGCTGATGGAGAGCGAGCTCTTCGGCTACGAGAAGGGCGCCTTCACCGGCGCGGCCGAGCGCAAGCGCGGCCTCTTCGAGCTGGCCGACGGCGGTACCCTGTTCCTGGACGAGATAGGCGAGATGCCGCTCCTCATGCAGGTGAAGATCCTGCGGGCCCTGCAGGATCGCAAGGTGACCAGGCTGGGCGGGGTCAAGGGCATACCGGTGGACGCCCGCATCGTGGCGGCCACCAACCGGGACCTGGAGGCCATGGTCCGGGACGGGAGCTTCCGCGAGGACCTGTACTACCGCATCAACGTGGTGCGGGTGCGCCTGCCGCCCCTGCGCGAGCGCCCCGGGGATACGCGGGCCCTGGCCCTGTGGTTCACCGAGAAGCTGTCGCTGGCCATGGGGCGGCGCGGCATGAGGCTGGGCGACGAGGCCGCCGCCTTCCTTGAGACCTATCCCTTCCCGGGCAACGTGCGCGAGCTGATGAACGCCATCGAGCGCGCCATCATCCTGGCCGACGGGGACGAGCTGCGCCCCGCCGATTTCCAGCTGGGTGGCGCCGGGTCGATGCAGGCCCCGGGTAAGCCGGCCGGCGGGGACTCCGATCCAGCGTCCGGGGCGCACGTCCCTGGCGGTGAGCCCGACCCCGCCGGGACGTTCGTCCCTGGCGGGACGATGACCCTGCGCGAGCTGGAGCGGCGCGCCATCCTGGCCGCGCTCAGGCGCAACGGGGGCAGGCGCGAGGCGACGGCCCAGGAACTGGGCATCACGCGGCGCACCCTCCTCAACAAGCTCAACGAGTACGCGCTGGAGGATCCGCGGGCAGGATCCTGACCCTGTCCGCCGGCACCAGGAAACTTCCCGATTCGCCTTCGGCCGGCGCGGCTTCCCGCGGGAAACGCAGGCTGAAGCGCTCGCTCCCGGATTCCATGAAGCAGTCCACCGCGTCGCCGGCGAAATCCGCCCTCAGGCAGCGCGCGGTGAACCGGCCGAATCCCGCCGGGACCGGTCCCGTCCCGGAACGGGGAACCGCCTCGGCCCTGCCGAAGAACACGCAGCCATCCGGATCGGAGCCTCTCCCGACGGGGAAGGATCCCTCCGCCGTCGACGCGATCATGGTCCCGTCCGCCGCGGCCAGTCCCGTCAGGGGCAGGCAGGGGCCGCTTCCCAGGAAGCGGGCAACCGCCGCGAAAGCCGGCGCAGTCCACAGCTCGGCCGGCGGGGCGCACTGGAGAAAACGGCCCGATTCCATGACCGCCACCCGGTCCGCGATGGCCAGGGCTTCCTCCAGGTCGTGGGTCACGTAGATCGCCGAGAAACCCAGGCGCCTCTGGCTCTCGCGCAGCTCGGCCCGCAGGCGCTTGCGCAGGGCGGCGTCCAGGGAAGACAGGGGCTCGTCGAACAGGACGATGCGCGGCTCCACCGCCAGGGTCCGCGCCAGGGCCACCCGCTGCCGTTCCCCGCCCGAGAGCTCCGCCGGCATGCGCCGCCCGAAGCCTTCCAGTCCCATCGCGGCCAGCAGTTCCCGGGCCCGCCCCTCGCGCGCCCGACGGTCCAGGCCACGGCCCACGAGGCCTCGGCCCACGAGGCCGTAGCAGACATTGCCCAGCACATTCAGGTGGGGGAAGAGCGCGTGGTCCTGGAACACCATTCCCACCCCGCGGTCCCTTGGCTGGACCCCGGCAAGGCTGCGCCCGTCCAGCAGCATTTCCCCCGCGTCCGGGGTGGCCAGCCCGGCCACCAGCCTGAGCGCCGTGCTCTTGCCGCAGCCGGACGGCCCGGTCACGGCCAGGAGTTCGCCTTCATCCAGCGTCAGGTCCAGGCTCACGGTCATGCCCGGCCAGCGTTTCTCCACCCCGGTCAGTTCAAGCAACGGCATCGCGCGCATCCTTCAGGAAGAATACCAGTCCCGTGGCCAATCCGAGCAGCACGGCGGCGGCGCAGGCCTCGTCGAAGCGATAGGCCCCCGCCAGCCGGTACAGCCGCGAGGCCACGGTCTCGAAGCCGGGGACCGGCGACACGATCAGGGCGTTGGCGTCCCCGGCGCTCAGCGCGAAGGCGAAGGCGAAGCCGGACAGGAGGGCCGGCGCGGCCAGCGGAAGGCTCACCCTGAGCGCGGCGCCCAGCCTGCCCGAGCCCAGGGTCAGGGCGGCTTCCACGCAGCGCTCGTCGGCCCTGCCCAGGGCGCCCTGGATGGCCTTGAGGGCGAAGGGGTAGGCCGACACCGCCTGCACCAGGGCGATGGCCGCAACGCTGGAACGGCCCAGGACGCTGGTCCAGCCGTAGGAGAGGGCCACGCCCGACACGGCGAGGGGGAGCATGGGCAGCACGGTCGCCGCGAAGGGCGAGCGGACGCGCTTGAGCGCCAGCGAGAAGGCGAAGCCCAGGACCGAGGCGGCCAGGGCCGCGGCGAGGCCGAGGCCCAGGGTGTTGAGCGCGGCCCCGCCGAAGGCCGCCCCCGAGAACAGCGCCGCGTAGTTCCCCAGCCCGAAGGCGCCTGGGCCGTGGGCGCTCGCCCGCACCGACAGGGACTCGGCCACGATGGACGCCAGCGGTCCGATGAAGCCCACGACGATCACGATGCCGTAGCCGAGGGCGGCCAGCCGGCCCGCGTTCGAGCGGAAGCCTTCCGCCGGCCGCCTGGCGGACAGCTCGGTCCTGCTTCCCGCCATCCCGCGCTCGAAGCGGGCGTAGGCGGCCAGCACGACCAGGGCCACCGCCGTCTCGGCCAGGGCGTAGGCCGCGGCCAGCGGCCGGTCGAACTCGAAGCGGGCGGCCCGGTACAGCTCCACCTCGGGGGTGGCCAGACCGGGCGGCCCGAACAGGAGCACGATGACGAAACTGAAGAAGCACAGGAGGAAGGTCAGCGAGAGGGCCGCCCCGATCGCGGGCAGTATGGACGGCAGGACCACGCTGCGGAAGACCCTCGCCCGGCCCGCGCCCAGGAGGGCGGCCGCCTCTTCCTGCGAGGCGGGCACCGTGGCCCAGGCGTCGGCCAGGCTGGGCACCAGGAGGACCAGGCCCAGTCCCAGGCTCGCGAGCACGAGGAGGCGGGCCACGCGGGCGCG
>JAKLIU010000170.1 GCA_022709445.1 Spirochaetota bacterium
TGTCCTGGTCGGACAGTCCCTCGGAGGCGTCTATCATCAGGATGACCACGTCCGCCCGGTCCAGGGTCTTCACGGCGCGGTTCACGGAGTAGTACTCCACGGCCTCGGTGACCTTGGCCTTGCGCCTCATGCCGGCGGTGTCCAGCACGGTGAAGTCGCGGCCCTTCCACTGGAAGCGTCCCTCCACCACGTCCCGCGTGGTGCCGGGCATGTCGCTGACTATGGATTTGTCCTCGCCCAGCAGGCGGTTGAGCAGGGTGGACTTGCCCACGTTGGGCTTGCCCATGATGGCGACGCGCACGTCCGCGTGCTCGTCCTCCTCGGCCTGCACCCTGGACCAGTCCAGGCGGGAGCAGACCAGCTCCTCCAGCTCGTCCATGTTGCGCCCGTGCTCGCCGGACACGAAGACCATGTCCTTGTAGCCCCAGCTGGCGTAGTTCCAGGCGCGGGCGTCCCGCTCGGGGCTGTCCGCCTTGTTGACCACCAGCACGGTCTTGGACGAGTGCTTGCGGAGCAGGGAGGCGAACTCCTCGTCCTCGGGGGTGATGTTCACCACGTCCACCAGGAAGAGCACCAGGTCGGCCTCGTCGATGCGTGCCCAGCTCTTCTTCGCGACCAGGTCGTCCATGGCGTCGCGCTCCAGCTTGAGCCCGCCGGTGTCCACCAGGGTGATGGGCAGGTCCGCGTACGAACAGTTCCAGACCGCCTCTATGGGGTCGCGGGTGACGCCGGGGGTGGGATCCACGATGGCCTTGCGCGAATGCAGGAGCCGGTTGAACAGGGTGGACTTGCCCACGTTGGGCCGGCCCGCTATCGCCACCACCGGCAGGCCGGTGAAGCGCTTGTTTCCGTTGTCCGAGCCGTCGCCGGCGTCCCCGGCGATGCCCTCGTCCGCTGCGCTCGCTTGTGCGCGCTTTCTCATGCGTATTCCTTGTCTTGGGTGCCCGGCCCGGATGCGGGCGCGGATGCGGGGGCCGCCCCGTGGCCGCTCTCTCCGCTCAGCCGCCCATTATGGCGGACAGGCGCTTCTTGAGGAAGTCCTCCACCTCGCGGTGCGAACGCCGGTCCATGGCCTCCCCGGCGGCCTCCACGGCGTCGGCGAAGCGGAGGGACCGGAGCACGGTCTTGACGTCCGGGATGGCCACCGCCGACATGGAGAACTCGTCCAGCCCCAGGCCCAGGAGGACCAGGGCCGCCACCGGGTCCGAGGCCATCTCTCCGCACATGGAGACGGGGATGCCGGCGGCGTGGCCGGCGTCTATCGTCGTCTTGATGAAGCGGAGCACGGCCGGGTGGAAGGGCTCGTAGAGGTAGGCCACGCGCTCGTTCCCGCGGTCCACCGCCAGCGAGTACTGGATCAGGTCGTTGGTCCCGATGGAGAAGAAGTCCACCTTGGCCGCCAGGATGTCGGCTATCATGGCCGCGCCGGGAATCTCGATCATGATGCCCACCGGGATGTCCTCGCGGTAGGGCTGGCCGCGCCCGCGGCACTCGGCTTTGGCCTCCTCGAGGGCGGCCAGGGCTGCGTCCAGCTCGTCGGGGCCGGAGATCATGGGGAACATGATGCGGGCGTCGCCGTGGGCGCTCGCGCGGAGTATGGCCCGCAGCTGGTCCTGGAAGAGCGCCCGGTCGGAGAGGCAGTAGCGGATGGCCCGCCAGCCCAGGAGGGGGTTTTTCTCGTCGGTGGCCGCGGAGTCCGGCATCACCTTGTCCCCGCCCACGTCCAGGGTGCGGATGGTCACCGGCCGGCCGGCCATGTCCTCCAGCACCTGGCGGTAGGCCAGGTACTGCGACTGCTCGGAGGGCGGCCTGCCCGTCTGGAGGAACAGGAACTCCGAACGGAAAAGCCCGATGCCCGAGGCGCCGTGGCGCAGGGCGGAGGCTGTCTCCTCCGGCACCTCCACGTTGGCCTTGAGGAGCACGGTATGGCCGTCCAGGGTCCGCGCGGGCATGGATGCCTGCCCGGCCAGTCCGGCCTCGCGCTCGGCCAGGCGCTCCCGCTCGCGGCGGGAGCCTTCCAGCGAGGACTCGTCGGGCTCCACGGTCACCTTGCCCGAGAAACCGTCCACCACCAGGAGTTCGCCGTTCCTGATGGGCTTGGCCGCGGCGCCCAGGCCCAGGACGGCCGGGATCTCGAAGGCCCGCGCCAGTATGGCCGTGTGGCTGGTCTTTCCCCCGGCCACCATCACGATGGCCTTCACCCGCTCGCGGTTCATGGCGATCATGTCGGAGGGCAGGAGGTTCCTGGCCACCAGCACCACGTCCCGGTCCAGGTCGGACAGGGAGAAGCGCTCCTTGAACATCAGGTGGTTGAGGATGCGGTGGGCTATGTCGTGGACATCCGCGCCCCGTTCCTGCAGCATGGGGTCGTCGATCTGCTCCAGGCGCCGCACCACGGCCTGTTCGTACTGGTGGATCACCCATTCTATGTTGATGAGCGATTCCTTGAGCGATATCTCGATCGCGTCGAGCATCTCCGGATCGTCCAGCATGAGGAGGTGGGCGTCGAAGATGGCGCCGTGCTGCTCCCCCATCTCCCGGGAGGCGCGGTCGCGCATGCCGGTGATCTCCACGCGGGCGCGGTCCACGGCCTCCATGAAACGCTTCCACTCGCCTTCCAGCTCGCGTTCGTTGACGGAGTACCGGGGTATGGTCGGCTCCTCTTCCTCGAGGAAGACGAACGCGGGACCGATGGCGATGCCGGGGGACGCCGGTATGCCCTGGAGCGTTTTCATGGTTCGGGTATCGTAGCCCAAACGGGGTGGGCTGTCAAACGAAAGGCCTCGGCGGCCTCAGGGCAGCACGGTCATGGGGTTGATGGTCCTGCCCCACTTGTTGACGGTGAAATGCAGGTGCGCCCCGGTGCTGTAGCCGGTGTTGCCCACGTAGCCTATGACCGAGGCCTGGGTGACGCGGGTCCCGACCGACACGGCTATCCTGGACAGGTGGGCGTACATGGTGGTGTAGCCCGAGTGGTGGGAGATGACCACGTAGTTGCCGGACACCGTGGAGTAGCCGGTGGCGCTCACCCGGCCGTCCAGGGCGGCCTTCACCGGCACCCCGATGCTCGAGCCTATGTCGATGCCCGTGTGGAAGCTCCGGGCGCCGGAGAAGGGATCCTTTCGCCAGCCATAGGGGCTGGTGATCCATCCCCGGACCGGCCAGGAGAGCAGGTCGCCGTTGATCTCCGCCAGGGTGACGCGGGACATGCGGGCGTCGGGCAGGAACACCGGGCGCGCGACGCCGATCGCCGTTTCGGGACGCTCGGGATCCAGGCCGTTGAACTCGGCCACGCGGGCGGCGTCGATGCCGAAGCTGGCGGCCAGGGACTGCGGGCTGTCAGCGGCGCCGGCCTGGTGCAGGATGCCGTTCATGCTGGGTATCTTGAGGTAGCGGCCTATGGAGAGGGCGCGGGTATTGGTGATGCCGTTGAAGGTGACGATGCTGTCCATGGTGACGCCGTAGCTCTCGGCGATGGCCGATATGGTGTCGCCCCGGACCACCTGGTAGACGGTGTAGAAGAGGCCTTCGTCGGGTGGCGGGGCGTCCTCCACCAGCTCGATGTCCGAGGCTTCCACGCCCAGCGCCAGGTCCATCGGATCCAGCGAGCCGACGCTCCCCGCCCCGTCGAGGGACGGCCGGACCTGGGACCCCAGGAAGGTGACGGCGAAGGCAAGGACGCCGGCCACCAGGGAGAAGGTGCGGCCGGTGGCGAGGGTCGCGAGGGCCTCGGCGCGGGGTTCCGGGCGGACCCTGTTCCTGTTCGCTCGTCTCTTCATGCCCCTGCTTCCCCCACGATGCCTCGATTCCGCGATACTAACCCGGCCGCCGGCGTTTTGCAACCGGGAATGCGCGGCCGGCAGGCCGCTCAGTGCGGCAGTATGATGACGTTCACCTGCACGCCGAGCTCCTCGGCCTTGCCCAGGGTCATGGGCTTGTCCACCCCGCCGCGCGGTATCGGATGGGGAGGCGCGTCGCCGATCAGGATGATGAGCCTGGCGGTCGCCGACCAGGCGTACCCGGCCAGGGCCTCGTAGAGGGCCTCGTAGACCGCCTCCGGTATGTCCCGGCCGCCCATCACGCGGATCTTCTGCACGGCCGCGTCGAAGGCCCCCAGGTCGGAGGTGAAGTCCGTGCGCTTGACCACGTACTCCTCGAAGTAGTCCTTGTACATGACCAGGCCCAGCCGGAAGGTCCTGAAGCGCGCCATGTGCTCCGCCAGCATCGCCGGCAGGCCGGCCTTGATGGCGTCGATGTCGTCGGCCATGGAGTCGGTGGTGTCGATGCACAGGGCCAGGTCCAGCTCGTCGCCCTCCACCGCGTCGATGATGCGGGCTATGGCGGGCAGGATGTCGTCCGGGCTCACGGAGTATTCGGTCGCTCCGCCGGAGGAACCCGCGATGGAGCTGAAGGACTGCACCGTGTCGGGCATGTATGCGGACAGGTCGGGAGCCGCCTCCTCCTGCGGTTCGGGCTCGGGGGCCGGCGCCTCGGCGCGCTCGAAGGGACGCTGGCTGACGGAAAGCGTGAACGGATTGTCGGCGTAGGCCCCCGCGTAATCGGCGTAGGGCAGGGCGAACGCGCGTATGTTGATGAAGGTGCCGTCGGCGATGAACTCCCGCCCGTTCCTGGACCAGGGATAGCCCCAGGCGACCACCCAGGGGATGAACACGTGGAAGGCCGAGCCGAAGGCCGCGTCGGGTTCCGGCGTCGAGTCGATGAGGGACCAGACCTTCTCGGACGGCTTGATGAAGGCGCCGTCCAGCATGCGCCGCTCGTCGCCGTTGACCGGGTTCCAGGTCTCCGCCCGGTAGGCGTAGTTGTCGGCCTTGCCCGACGGATCCCTGGTGGTCTCGGTCAGGAGGACGCTGCCCAGGCCGGGACGCGCCCGGACGAAC
>JAKLIU010000171.1 GCA_022709445.1 Spirochaetota bacterium
CGACGTGGAGATCTGCGGGACCGCCGGCACCGGCAAGGAAGCCATCGAGGGCGTCGCGCGGGAACGGCCGGACGTGGTGCTCATGGACGTCCGGATGCCGGGCATGACCGGCCTGGACGCGCTGCGCGAGCTCAGGTCCATGGCCCCGGACACCGTGCCCGTGCTGCTGACCGCCTACGAGCGCTTCGACGTGGCCCGCGAGGCTTTCGGGCTGGGCGTCCACGACTACCTGGTGAAGCCGGTGGACCAGGACACCCTGGTGGAGGCCATCCGGAGCGCGCTGGACGCCGCCCGCGCGCGCAAGGCCGAGGCCGAGCGGGCCAGGAACGCGGTGGACGCGCTCGAGCGGACGCGGGCCCTCCTGGAGATCGGGTTCCTGGACGCGGCCCTCCACCGGCCGGACGGGGGGACGCTCCTGCCCTCGTTCGCGGCCGCGCTGGGCCTGCCCGGAGTCCGCGGCCCGTACGTCGCCTTCGCCCGGCGCGGCGAGCCCGGACCCGGGCCGGACACGGGACGGCTCAGGAACCTCCTGGGCTACCGCAGGGCATGCGTCGTCGGGGCCCAGGAGGCGGGCACGGTGCCCGTTTTCTTCCCCGGGGACCGCGAGGCCGCGCGGGCGGCCGTGCTCGAGGCGCTCCGCGACCCGTCCCTGTCCGGCATGGCCGCGGGCATCGGCCAGGAGGCCGGACCCGCCGAGGCCCGCTCGTCATGGCTGGCCGCCCTGGGCGCCCTGTCCTCGGCCGGACCGGGAGAGGCCGCCGCGGCCCAGCCGGCTTCCAGGCAGGGCCAGTCCCCGTCCGAGGCCTGCTCCGCCGTCCTGGCGTCCGCGACCGCCGGGGACACGGCCGGGGCCCTGGCCGCCTGGGGGGCGCTCGCCCGCTCGGCGTCCGTCGAGCCGCAGGTCAAGGCCATGCTCCAGGCCGCGACGGCGGGGGCCGCCTCCTGGGTCCTGCGCCGGGACCCCGCGGCACTGGTGGAGCTGGCCGGGGCGCTGGCCGCCGAGGATTCGCCCGGCGGGACCCTGGGCAACCCCGGGAGGCAGCTGGCGGCATCCGGCCGCATAGCAGGGACGCTCCGGTACATGGAGGAACACCTGGCCGAGCCCCTGTCCCTGGAGGAGCTGGCCGACCGAGCCGGCCTGTCGCCCGCCCACCTGGCCAGGCTGCTGGCCGCCGAGACCGGACGCTCGTTCACGGACCACCTGTCGGACATGCGCATAGCCAGGGCCAAGGCCGAGCTGGCCTCCGGCCGGCTGAGCGTCAAGGAAATCGGCGCGGCTACCGGCTACGCGGATCCCAACTACTTCAGCAGGGCCTTCAAGCGGGCCACGGGGCTCACCCCCTCGGAATACGCCAAGGAAGCGACGGAACGACCATGACCGGATTGCACGGGAACAAGCGGACGATCTGGATGGCGGCGATCGGGCTGGGCCTCGCGGCGCTCGCCGGGACGGCATGGCTGGTCCTGGGAGCGGCCGCCCGGGGCCACGCGCGACCCGAGCCCACGGACAGGCTGCTGATCGGCTTCTCCATCGACTCGTTCGTGGAGGAACGCCGCGCCCGCGACCGCGACGTGTTCGTGGCCACCGCCAGCTACCTGGGGGCGGACGTGATCGTCCAGGTGGGCGACGAGTCGCCCGAGCTCCAGCACCAGCAGATCGCCTACCTGCTGGACCAGGGAGTGGACGTGCTGGTGATCATTCCCTGCGACGCCAACGAACTGGCCCTGTCGGTGGCCGAGGCCCGCAGGCGGGGCGTGCCCGTGCTGGCCTACGACCGGCCCATCATGAACGCGGGGGCCGACCTGTACATCGGCTTCAACGCCGAGCGCGCCGGGGAGCTGCAGGCGCTGGCCGCCCTGGCACGGATCGGTTCGGGCGACGTGGCGCTCTACAACGGCAGGCGCATCGACCCGGACGCCCGGGCCATGCACGACGGCGCCATGAGGGTCCTGGAGCCGCGCATCGCGTCGGGGGACATACGCATCGTGGCCGACTACTGGCCGGAGGAGCTGCGCAACGAGGAGGCCTACTCCATGATGGATGGCTTCCTGGGTTCGGGCGGCGCGCCCGACGCCGTGCTGGCGGCGGGGGACATGGCGGCCGAGGCCGTGATTCGTGCGCTGGCCGTGCGCCGGCTCGCGGGCATCGTGCTGGTGGCCGGGGCGGACGCCGACCTGGCCGCGTGCCAGCGCATCGCCGAAGGCACACAGTACATGACCGTCTACAAGCCCATCGACCGAATAGCCGGCACGGCCGCGGAACTGGCGGTCTACCTGGCCCGCGGGGAGCGCGTGACCGTGCACAACGCCATCTGGGACGGATCCTTCCGCGTGCCCTTCTACGAGATAGAGCCCACCGGCGTGTTCGCGGACAATCTCCGGGAGACGGTGGTGAAGGATGGCTTCCACCTGGAGGAGGACGTGTACCGCAACGTGCTGGCCCCCGGTGGCCAATAGGCCATCCTGGCGCCGGGGCGATGCTGGACTTTTCGCGCATGACCGGGAGGGTCCAGTGCTAGTCGTCCCGCCGCGGCCCGAGCGCGCCCCCGTCATCCAGAAGAAAGAACAACTGTCCTGTATCGCCGGCCAGCCATCGGGTGTACGGTTGGATCATCGGGCCGTACGGCCCGCACCAATCGTCAGGAGGTATCTCCCGTGAAAAAGACTTTCGCGATCCTGTCCGCCCTCGTCGTGCTGGGCGCTCTCTTCGTTTCCTGCGGTGGCAGCGCCGACGCCGGCCTGCCCAAGATGGGCGTGGCCATCTACAAGTTCGACGACACCTTCATGTCGTACGTCCGCAACGCCATCGAGACCAACGCCGCCGGCAAGGCGACCATCGAGATGGTCGACTCCCAGAACGCCCAGCCCACCCAGAACGACCAGGTGGACGCGTTCCTCTCCAAGAAGGCCAAGGTCATAGCGATCAACCCCGTGGACCGCACCGCCGCCGCCGCCATCATCGACAAGGCCAAGGGCCGCGGCACCCCCGTGGTGTTCTTCAACCGCGAGCCCCTGCCCGAAGACATGGCCAAGTGGGACAAGGTCTACTACGTGGGCGCCAAGGCCGAGCAGTCCGGCACCATGCAGGGCCAGATCGTGGCCGACTACTGGAAGGCCCACCCCGAAGCCGACACCAACGGCGACGGCGTCATCCAGTACATCATGCTGAAGGGCGAGCCCGGGCACCAGGACGCCGAGCTCCGCACCGAGTTCTCCATCAAGGCCATCGTGGCCGCCGGCTACAAGGTCGAGAAGCTCGCCGAAGACACCGCCTACTGGGACCGCCCCAAGGCCGTCGAGAAGATGAAGGCCTTCTTCGCCAAGTTCGGCACCCGCATCGAAGTGGTCCTCTGCAACAACGACGACATGGCCCTCGGCGCCATCGAGGCCCTCCGCCAGGAAGGTTTCTTCACCGGCGGGAAGTACATGCCCGTGGTCGGCGTCGACGCCACCGCCCCGGCCCTCCAGGCCCTGGAGCAGGGCACCCTCCTCGGCACCGTGCTGAACGATGCCAAGAACCAGGGCAAGGCCACCTTCGACATCGCCTTCGCGCTGGCCACCGGCAAGGATCCCGCCTCCACCGGCTGGACCATCACCGACGGCAAGTACGTGTGGGTCCCCTACCAGATGGTCACCAAGGACAACTACACCCAGTTCAAGTGATGCACTAGACTCGAGGACGATGCGGAGCCACGGCCGACGCCGTGGCTCCGCGATTCAAGAACCTTCATCGGAGAGGCCATGAGCGCAGAATACGTGCTTGAGATGCGGAACATGTCCAAGAGCTTCCCCGGCGTCAAGGCCCTGGACGACGTGACCGTGAAGGTGCGCCCCGGGTCCGTCCACGCCCTCATGGGCGAGAACGGCGCGGGCAAGTCCACGCTCATGAAGTGCCTGTTCGGCATCTACTCCCCCGATTCCGGGGAAATCCTCCTCGACGGCAAGCCCGTCGCGTTCCAGGACTCCCGCCAGGCGCTAGACGGGGGCGTTTCCATGATCCACCAGGAGCTGCTCCCCGTCCCCTTCCGGAGCGTGGAGGAGAACCTGTGGCTGGGCCGATATCCGCTGCGCGGCTTCGGTCCCTTCAAGCTGGTGGACCACAGGCGCATGCGCGCCGACACCATGAAGCTCTTCGACGAGCTCAAGATGGACATAGACCCCGCGGTGTGGGTCCGCAAGCTGTCCGTCTCCAAGATCCAGTCCATAGAGATCGCCAAGGCCGTATCCTACAAGGCCAGGGTCATCATCATGGACGAACCGACCAGCTCGCTCACGGAGCACGAGGTCGGACACCTGTTCGGGATCATACGCAGGCTGCGCGACCAGGGCGCGGCCATCATATACATATCGCACAAGATGGAAGAGATACTCGCCATCGCCGACGACGTGTCCATCATGCGCGACGGCAGGCACGTGGGCACCTGGCCCTCGGGCGAGCTGACCACCGACGTGATCATAAAGCGCATGGTGGGCCGCGACCTGACCAACCGCTTCCCGCCGCGCGGGAACGTCCCCGGCGAGGTGGTGCTCAAGGCCGAGGGCCTGACCTCCGCCGAGACCGGCTCCTTCCGCGACGTCAGCTTCGAGCTGCGCCGGGGGGAGATCCTGGGCATAGGCGGGCTGGTGGGGGCCAAGCGCACCGAGCTGGTGGAGACCCTGTTCGGACTGCGGGCCCTGGAGTCGGGGACCGTCACCCTGGGCGGCAAGGACGCCAGGATACGCTCGCCGATAGCCGCCATGGGGCACGGCCTGGCCCTGCTCACCGAGGAGCGCCGCGCCACGGGCATCGTGCCCATGCTGTCGGTGCAGGCCAACATGCTGCTGGCCAACATGAAGAGCTACGTGCGCAGGACCGGCCTCATCGACGAGCGCCGGGGCGCGGCGGACGCCAGGT
>JAKLIU010000172.1 GCA_022709445.1 Spirochaetota bacterium
GGGTCGCTTGAACTGGTTCGGTTTCCCCTCGATGTTCACCCGCAGGCCCGCCCCAACCAGATGGGCATTACCGGACAAGTCCATCCAGCACACCTCTGCTTCCTCGCACAATTTCTGCCCGACTTCGCCGATGAAGGGCGCGGCCACGGGGCAGGACGACGAACAGAGCCCGCACTCGATGCACGCTTCGAAGCGGACGCGGGCAGAGCCGTCCCGGCCCGTGGGGTCGGGGGGCAAGCCGGCCCTGTCGCCCTGGACTCCGTCGGAAACCGCCAGGTAGGACGCGTCGGGCGGGATCCCGGCGAGCGCCTGGCCGGGAAGCGCCGCGATGCCCGAGATGAGCGTGGCGCGGCGGAGAGGTTCCAGCTCCACCGTCAGGGGCGAGCCGTCGTCCTTTCCGAGGCTCCCGAGGCGCGTGAGGCACATGAGCGCCTCGCCGCCGTTCACCAGCGCCCCGCAGGTGCCGCAGGATCCGTGGTGGCAGGAATGGCGGTAGGCGGGAACGGGAGCGCCTCCGCTCGCGCGGAAGCTCTCCAGGGCATCGAGGATAGTGGCTGAGGGCGGGAAGTCCCCCCGCAGTTCCGTCATTCCGTCGCCGTCGCGGACCTTGAGCAGGAGTTCCATCAGCCCGCCGCCTTTCCGGTCGGCGCCCCGACGCTCATTCCCCGCCAGGAGGGGAGCACCGTGTCCCGGGTCCGGCAGGGTTCCGCGATGCCCAGCTCGGCGCAGACGCGGTCGGCCGCGCGCTCGGCCATGGCCCTGAGCACGGTTGCCTTGCCGCCCAGCAGCGTGATCATGTTGCGGACGCCCTCGGGGCCGTGACCGAGTATCGCGAAGTCCCGGGAGATGGCGCGGCCCTCCTCGTCGCTGATGGCCCTGCCGGCCAGGGGCCGGGCGGCTGCCCAGGCAGCGTGCAGGGGTGCGCGGGAGAAGCCGGGAACCAGCTCGTCGGCCCGGGACAGGAGGAAGGCGATCTCTTCCGGAGTGGGCAGCACGCCCTCCGGCTCGTCGGCTCGCCGCTGGGTGCTGCCGATGATGGACAGGCCGCGCTGGGGCACCACGATGTCGCCGTCGCCCGGCGGGGCCAGGCGGCTGAGCACCATGTCGGAGAGCCGGGCCTTGACGGCGACCATGGCGCCGGGCGCCGGGGTGACCGGGATGTCCAGCCCGGCCATCGCGCCGATCTTCCCGGCCCAGGCGCCGCCCGCGTTCACCACGTAATCGCACTGGATGGTTTCTTCAATATGATCGGGAGAGCGGACGATGACTGCCCGCGCCGCGCCGCCCGAAACCTCGACGGCCACCGCCTCGGTGAAGTTCCGCAGGCGGGCGCCCAGGGAGGCGGCCCCGGACAGGAAGCTCGCCGGAATGCGCCACGCGTCGAAGCTGCCGTCGGGAACCCACACGGCGCGTTTGGCCGCGCCGCTGATCGCGGGCTCCCAGGACCCCGCTTCCGCGACCGTCACCTCGCGGGCCGGGATGCCGGATTCCAGGCAGGCCGGGATGAACGCGTCGGCGTAGTCTGCCTCGTCGTCCGTGAGCGCGAGGAACAGTCCGCCGTTGTACTCGATGGCCTGGGGCACGATGCGACTGAGGATCAGGGTCTCTTCCATGCACTCGCGCGCGATGGCCCGGTCCCTGACCGCGTAGCGCGCGCCGGAGTGCAGCTGGCCGTGGTGGCGGCCCGTGGTGCCGGAGGTGAACTCGCCCTTCTCGACCAGGACGACCGACAGGCCCCGGAGTGACAGGTCCCAGGCGAGCGCCGCCCCCGTGCCCCCGCCGCCCATGATGCAAACGCGGGCGTCGTGACGCGGCCGCGGGTATGGCGTGCTCATGGCGGCAGTATACGGAGGCGCGGCGCGGCGCGCAAGCGCGACGGCGCGACGGGCGCTCAGGGACGGGGAAGGCTCCTCACCGGCAGGCGGTATTCCACCCAGCGCACCCTGCCGGCCAGCACGGCTTCCTTTACGGCGCGCTCCGCGGCGGTCAGCCTGGCGTCGCCCGTCTTCACCTCGATGAAGACCACCTCGCGCGGGCGGCCCTCGCCGGCGCCGGGGAACACCACGAAGTCCACCGGCTTGCCCAGGAAGCGCGCGTCCGCGGGGTCGCAGGGAAAGCCCGGGAAGTACGGGGCCAGCTGCTCGCCTATCTGGCCCACCAGGACCGCGCGGGAGCGCTTCACCGCGTCGTCCCTGGCGGAGGCGGTGTCCTCCCGCATGGCCCGTTCCGCCTCCAGGCGGCCGGTGCGCCTGCCTATGCGCAGGCCCAGGGCCAGGAGGGCCAGTCCCAGGGCGAGGGCGGCGAGGGCGAGCAGCAGGGTGACCGGGTCGATGCGCATGCGGGGAGGATGGCACAGCCGCCGCCCGAACGCAAGCGCCGCGGCTTCACAGGCCCGGGCCGGGCGTATATCATCGATGCATGGAAGAAGAGTGCATGACGCAGGACTGCGGGACGCCGCTCGAGGCGGCCGCCGACATCATCGCCGGATCGAGCTGCCTCCTGGCCTTCACCGGCGCCGGGGTGTCGGCTGATTCCGGACTGCCCACCTTCCGCGGCGAAGGCGGGCTCTGGGGCCGGTACGACGAGCGCCACCTGGAGATCGATCACTTCCGCGAACACCCCGCAGAATGCTGGGAAACCATCCGCGCCATCTTCTACGGCACGGGCGCCGGCTTCCAGCCCAACGACGCCCACCGCGTGCTGGCCGGCTGGGAGCGCGACGGCATCCTGGATTTCCTGGTCACCCAGAACATCGACGGCCTCCACGGGCAGGCCGGTTCGCGCGCGGTGGCCGAGTTCCACGGTTCCTGCTCCACGCTCCGGTGCATGCGCTGCGGCACCGCGGTGGAAGCCACGGCCGCGCGCATCGCCGCATCCCCGCCGTGCTGCGCCTGCGGCGGCGTCTTCAAGCCCGGCTTCACCTTCTTCGGCGAAGCCATCCCGGAACGTGCGCGCGAGGAATCCTTCGCCGCCGCTGGGCGCGCGGACGCGTGCATCGTGATAGGCTCGACCGGCACGGTGCAGCCGGCTGCCTCGGTGCCGCGCCTGGTCAAGTCGCATGGCGGCGCGGTGGTGGAGGTGAACCCCGAGCCCTCGGAGTTCACCCGCTCCATCACGGACGTCTTCCTGCCCATGGGCGCCGCCGAAGCGCTGCGCACACTGGACGTCCTGGTCCGCGGGCGGCTCGGGAAATGACCCGCATCGTATTCCTGACCGCGGCCTCGGGAGAAGGCACCCGGAGCGCCCCGTTCGGCGCGGCAAGGGTAGCTTCCGCGCTCAAGGCCGACCACGGCCTGGCGGGCAGGGTGCAGTGCGATATTCTGGAGGCCTTCCCTGCCGAGAGCGCCAGCGCCCTGGCGGCCCGGGCCCTGTCACTGGAGCCGGACATCGTCGGGCTGTCGCTCTACGTCTGGAACCGCGCCAGGCTCCTGGAGGCGGCGAGGGCGATCAAGGCCGCGCGCCCCGCCACCCTCGTGGTGGCCGGCGGGCCGGAAGTCTCGGGCGACCCCGATTCGATCCTGCGCTCCGGCTGCGTGGACCTGGCCGTGTGCGGGGAGGGCGAGGCGGCCATGGCTTCCATCGTCCTGGAGTTCATGGAAGGAAGGACGAACAACGGCCGAGTGATCCGCGCCGCCGCCCCGGACCTGGCCGCCCTGCCCTCTCCCTGGCTGGACGGCACCCTGGACCCCGGGCATTACGGCGGGGCTCCGCTCGAGCTGGCCAGGGGCTGTCCCTTCCGCTGCGCGTTCTGCTTCGAGTCCCGCGGCTCGCGCGAGCTGAGGCGTTTCCCGCCTGAGCGGACAGCCGCGGAAATCTCCGCCCTGGCCGCCGCCGGCGTGGACGAGGTGTTCGTGCTCGATCCGACCTTCAACGCCGACCGGAAGGCCATGGCGCGGGCGGTGGCACTCATGCGGGAGCGCGGCCCCTCCATGCGCTTTTACCTGGAACTGCGGGCCGAGCTCCTGGACCGCGAGCAGGTCGGGCTCCTGTCCTCGATCGACTGCACGGTCCAGGTGGGGCTGCAGAGCGCGGATCCGGCGGTGCTTGCCCTGGTGGACAGGCGGATGGATCCCGCCCTGTTCGCCCGCAAGATAGGACTCCTGGACGAGGCGGGCATCACCTACGGCCTGGACCTGATCTACGGCCTGCCCGGGGACTGCTACGACGGCTTCATGCGCAGCGTGGACTGGGCCCTGGGCCTGGGGCCGAATCACCTGGACGTCTTCCGCCTGGCGGTCCTCCCCGGCACCGCGCTCGCCGAACGCGCGGGCGGGCTGGGCCTGGAGCACGATCCGGACGCTCCCTACCCGGTCCGCTCCGTCCCCGGCTTCCCGTCCGTCGACCTGGACCGGGCGGAGCGGATGGCCGAGGCCCTGGACCTGCTCTACAACAAGGGCCGGGCCGTCATGTGGTTCCGGCCCGTGGCCAAGGCCCTGGGGGAGCGGCCCTCCGCCCTGGTGGAGGCCTGGGCCGCGTTCATGGGCGCGGGCACCGGAGCCGACGCGGTCCCGCCCGCGGGCCACGCGGCCATCGAGGGCCTGCAGCTGGCCTTCCTGGCGACGCGCTTCAAGGCGGCCGGCGGCAAGCGCGCCCCCGTCGCGGAGGCGGCCGACGCCCTGGTCAGGACCTCGGGGGCCTGGACCCGTGCCCTGGCCGATGGAGAACGTACCGAACTGGAACTGCCCTGGCACCCGGAGGCGCTCCTGGACTACGCGCCGGCCGGCCTCAAGCGCTTCGCGACTGAATTCCCCCGGGAAGCCGGCTCCTGGAGCTGCGCTCCCGGTCCGGAGGGCCCGTCCTTCACGGCGCGGAAACGGAAACCCCGGGCCTGAGCCCCGCCCCGTCGTCCTTGAACGGAAGCTCCGCGTTGAGCTCGGCGGCGAAGCCCGC
>JAKLIU010000173.1 GCA_022709445.1 Spirochaetota bacterium
GCTATGTACTCGTCGATGTTTTCCGGGTTGATGATGCCGCAGTTGCGCAGCACGATGCGGAACTGCTTCTGGTAGAACTGGATGTCCTCTACCTTGATGCGGTCCTTCTGGCGCTCGTCCTTGTACAGGAGGCGCTTGACCTCGCGGCCCTTCACGATCTGCTCCGCGATGATTTCCTTCGCGTCCTCGGGTTTCACCTCGACGTAGAAGGACTCGGAGGGGAGCACCTTGACGATGGGTCCCTTCTCGCAGAATCCGAAACAGCCGGTCTTGACCACCTGGACGTCGTTCTTGACGCCCATGGCCTCTGCCTGCGCGATGAGTTCCTTGTAGATAGCGTCGGCCTTGCTGGATTCGCAACCGGTGCCGCCGCAAACCAGGATGAACTGCTTGTAAGCCATCTGGGTCAGCCTCCGCCTTTATTTCTTGACGATGTCGACCGCGGGGCGGTCGTAGATGTGGTTCTCGACGAGATTCTTCTCGACGACGTGCCGGCGCACGATCTGCCTGGCGACCTCGGCATCGACCCTGCCGTAGATGGTCGCGGGCATGCCGGGCATCACCACCTCGACGGTGGGCTCCACGTGGCACAGGCCCATGCAGCCGGTCTGCCGGATGACCACGCTGGAGGCTATGCCGTTCTCGTCCACGGTCTGCACGATCGCGTCGAAGGCCTCCTTGGCCCCGGCGGCGATGCCGCAGGTTCCCATTCCCACGATTATCTGGATTTCCTTGCCTTCCACCTCGCGGCGGACCATGTCGCCCTTCTTCTCCTCGCGGAGCTTCCTGAGCTGATCAAGCGTCATTTTCGCCATGGTATGCGTTCTCCTTTCATTCAATCCCGTCCAGCGGTTCCTCCTGGGATTCCAGGAAGGCCCGCGCCAGGGTCAAGGACCCGGCATCGGTCAGCTCGCCGACCGCGTCGCGCAGTTCCGAACGGCGCACCGTCCATTCCGTTCCCCTCGCGGGGGCCCGGCGCTCCATCACCAGCTCGTAGTCGCCGTCGAAGGCCATGGCCGAGAGCGCCAGGCCCGCCATGTCGCCCAGGGGCGGCGTGTCGACCCCGTCCGCCGGGAAGCTGAAGCGCCACAGCGTGCCCGAGCCCGGCGCGGATTCCAGTTCCCAGTCGCCTCCGGCCTGCCTGAGGGCGTGGACCAGGAAGGGAATCCCCAGCCCCACCCTGCGACGGGCATGCTTCTCGCCGTCGGTCCAGAACGGGTCCATGGCCTTGGCCTTCACGGCCTCGTCCATGCCCTTGCCGTCGTCGCCCACGGAAGCCTCGATGAGGCCGCGGTCCTCGACGACCCGTACCGTGACCGTCCTCGCGCCCGCCTCGATGGAATTCTGCACGAGGTCGAGCAGGAAGTCGCTCACGGAGAAATGCACGGGATCAGCCCTGGGACTTGTACTTGGCGATGATCTCCGGGACTTGCTCCTTGGCGAGCTTGCCGTACACGTCGTTGCCCACCATCAGCACGGGAGCCAGGCCGCAGCAGCCCACGCAGCGCACCGCGTCGATGGAGAAGAGCCCGTCGGCGGTCACCTCGTGGCCCTTGATGCCCAGGATGGACTCCGCTTCCTCCAGCAGGGTCTGGCCGCCCTTGAGGTAGCAGGCCGTGCCCATGCAGATGGCCAGGCGGTACTTGCCGGGCTTGGTGGTCTTGAAGTAGTGGTAGAAGGTCATCACGCCGTAGATCTTGGCCAGCGGGATGCCCAGCTCCCGGGCCAGCCGCTCGGCGGCCTCGCGAGGCACGTAGGTGAACTCTTGCTGGACGCGGTGAAGGATCATGATCAGGTTTCCCGGCTTGCCCTTCCACTCGCGCACGAAGCTCTCGAGTTCCTTTGAAAACTCAATCTGAGCGACTGCCATGTATACCCCCTCAGGATAAATAAATATCTAATTAAGCGATGGCATTGTATCGAATCGATAAATAAAAGGCAATCGAACTGGCGCTGTTTTTACCGATTTTGTGTTCGTTTATTTCATATTTTAAATCCATGTTTCAGTTTCTGCAATATTTCCTCAAGATTTTCCCAAAATCCAAGCCGGAAAGAGGGAGGAGAAACGGGAAAAAATAGAGTACAATCAGTACATGAGCATAAAAATGTGGCTGGAAACGGCACAAGCGGCCGTTCAGCCCGGAACCAGGAGCTTCCAGACATTCGGACTGGAATCCGGAACCGAACTCGCCCTGTGGCTGGCCTTGGTGCTGTTCGCCATCGGCCTCGCCGTGTACCGTCGGCGCCTGCGTCCCTACCTGGGCGCGTTCGTCTTCGCCGGCCTGTTCGCGGCGGCCCGCGCCGTGCCGCGCCTCCTGCCGGACGCATGGGGTCCCGCCCTGGCGCTCGAGGCCTGCGCGCGGCTCGCCCTGCCGTACTTCATCATGGCCGCCTCCGAGTCCAGGCTCCCCCGCCCCGCAGGCATCGCCCTGATGGGCATCCCCATCCTGGCCGCCGCGGCATCCGTCATGGAAACCATCCTCCCGGCGACCGCGGCCTGGGCTCCGGCCGCCGCGCTCTGGATCCTGGGCCTGCACTCCCTCGCGCTCTGCTTCCTGGCCCTTGGCCGGTCCAGGGGACAGCCGCAGACTGGATTCATCCTCCCGGCCCTGGCGGCCTGGACCCTCGCCCAATTCTCCCGGATGGCTCCCCTGCCCGGCCTGGAACCCTGGACCGCGGCCTTCGAGGCGGCCTCCGCGTTCCTCCTGGGCGCCTCGCTCCTCATGTCCGCCATGCTGGAGCTGGCCCGGCCATCGCCCGACGACACCGTGCTGGACGACCGCGTGGCGCGCATGACCGCCTCGGTCCGCCGCTTCATACCCAACGAGTTCCTGCAGCAGCTGCACAAGGCCGAGGTGGAGGACCTCAAGCTCGGCGACCACATCAAGAAGGACATGACCATCTTCTTCTCGGACATACGCGCCTTCACGCAGCTGTCGGAGGCCCTGACGCCGGAGCAGAGCTTCGCGTTCATCAACTCCTACCTGTCGCGCGTCGTGCCCCTCGTCACCGAGCACCGGGGCTTCGTGGACAAGTACATGGGCGACGCGATCATGGCCCTGTTCGCGGAAACGGGCGGGCCGGACGACGCGGTGGAAGCCGCCATCGACATGCAGAAAAAGATGATCGAGTACAACTACCACCGCTCCAAGATGGAGTACCGCCCCATCTCCATGGGCATAGGCATACATACGGGCACCCTCATGCTGGGCGTGGTGGGCGTGAGCGACCGGATGGAGGGCACCGTCATCTCGGACTCCGTCAACCTGGCCTCGCGCCTGCAGGCCATAGCCAAGCAGTTCAACTGCCCGCTGATCATCAGTGAGCACACCTTCATGGCCCTGACCGACCCCGGCAAGTACAAGTACCGCTTCATAGGCAAGGTGCGCGTCAAGGGCAAGGACGCGCCCATCTCCGCCTTCGAGATCTTCGACGGGCTGCCCGAGGAAGAGTTCGAGCACAAGATGAAGGCCAACACCTTCTTCGAGCAGGGCATGCTCGCCTACTACCAGAAGGCCTTCACCGAGGCCGTGTTCTACTTCAAGCGCTCGCTCGAGGCCCTGCCGGGCGACGGAGCGTCCAGGTTCTACCTGGAAACCTGCCTGCGCAAGACCATGACCATGCCCGCCTCCTGACGGAAGCGGGATATTCGACGCCACCGGGGGAACGACATGGACGCACTCGAATTCGGGGTGGACTGGTATCCCGAGCACTGGGACGAGGCCGGCTGGGAGCGCGACGCCGACAGGATGCGCGAGTACGGGTTCACCGTGGCCCGCGTCATGGAGTTCGCCTGGATCCTGGTGGAGCCCGAGCCGGGCCGCTTCGACTATTCCCTCTTCGACCGCGCGCTCGCCGTGCTGGCCTCCCGCGGGATAACGGCGGTGATCGGCACTCCCACGGCCACGCCTCCCGCATGGCTCCTGGACGAGGCTCCGGATTCCTTCCGGATGACCCGCGAGGGGATCGGCGCCGGATTCGGGGCGCGGCGCAACCTGTGCTGGAACGCCCCCGGCTACCGCCACGCCGCCAGGCGCCTGGTCAAGGCCGTGGCGGCCCATTACGGATCGGATCCCAGGGTCGCCGGCTTCCAGGTGGACAACGAGCCGGGCCACGAGGGCTCGGACCGCTGCGTCTGTCCCCACTGCCAGCTGGCCTGGCACGCCTGGCTCCAGGAGAAATACGGCCGCATCGAGGCGCTGAACGACGAGTGGGGAACCGTCTTCTGGGGCACGACCTACGCGCGCTGGAACCAGGTGCCCGTGCCCCGGCTCCAGCCCTCCACGGGACACAACCCCGGCCTGCTCCTGGACTACGACCGCTTCTGCTCCGACTCGGCGGCGTCCTTCCTCAGGGAGCAGGTCGCCCTCCTGCGCGAGCATTCCGCTCCCGGCCAGTGGGTCACCACCAACCTCTACCCGCCGCCCATGTCCAACGCCATCGACATGGAGGACGCATGCTCCGGGATGGACTTCGCGTCATGGGACAATTACCCCAGCTGGGGCGAGGACGACCAGGCCCTGCCCTGGGCCTTCAACGCCTGCGTCCAGTCCTACATCCGCGGCCTGCGCGGCGACGCGCCCTTCACCGTGATGGAATCCATGTCCGGCATCCAGGGCCACGTCTGCCTGGGATACCTGCCGCCGGAGAAGCGCGTGGCGCTCTGGTCGCTGCAGGCCATCGCGCGCGGGGCGAACCGCGTCGTCTTCTTCAACTGGAAGACCGCCCCGTTCGGGCAGGAGCAGCTCTGCCACGGCCTGATGGACGCCGACGACGAATTGATGCGCTTCGCCCTTCGCTACTTCCGCGTCGGACCGAACACGCGCACCTACGATCTCGAGGGAGCTTGGCACCAGCCTGTGTCCCTGCGCCACGAACTGTCCAG